>JBOHFY010000185.1:0-2512 GCA_050699895.1 Pseudonocardiaceae bacterium | reverse complement strand
GGTCGAGGCGGACGCGATGGCGATCCCCGACGAGATCGAGATATCCATCCAAGACCTTGAGGTCGGCACCCGGGTGCTAGCCGGCGAGGTACCGCTGCCGCCGGGCGTGGAGCTACGGACCGACCCGGAGTACCTCTTGATCAATATCGTCGCATCGACCACCGGGAACCTCGGAGCCGAGGGCGAGGATGGGACGGTATCGGCCGGGTCAGCCGACTAGTAGAGCCGACACGGGTCTGTGATGAGGCCGTGACCGCTGACGGTAGTACCGACTGGGTCGCCGGTGAGCTCGCGCTGATCGTCGGTCTGGGCAACCCAGGCCCCGGTTACGCCGGGAACCGGCACAACGTCGGGTTCATGGTGGTCGACGAGCTCGCCCGCCGGGCAGGTGGGCGTCTCACGTCGCACAAGGCCGGGGCTGACGTCCTGGAGACACGCCTGGCCGGACGGCGTGTGGTGCTAGCGCGCCCGCGCTCGTTCATGAACATCTCTGGGCCGGCGGTCGCGGGGACAGCGCGGTTCTTTAAGATCCCGCCGGCTGACGTGGTGGTTGTGCACGACGAGTTGGACCTCGATCACGGCGTGCTCCGGCTCAAGCGCGGCGGTGGCGAGGGTGGGCACAACGGCCTGCGCTCGGTGTCGGAGTGTCTGGGCAGTAGGGACTACCTGCGGGTACGCTTCGGCATCGGCCGCCCGCCCGGCCGGATGGACCCGGCTGACTTCGTGCTGCGCGACTTCTCCGCCGAGCAGCGCCGAGAGCTGACCCTGTTGGTGGACCGCTGCGTCGACGCCGTCGAGCAGCTCCTCACCCAAGGCCTGGCCGCCACCCAAAACCAGCTGCACTGATCGACCCAGAACTAGCTGCGCGGCGTCCACACCGCCGTTCATCAGCGCGTTGACCGCAGCATCTCGTAGCTGACTGATCCGGGCGATGGGGATGCGTGCACCGCACACCTGCGCTGAACAATGGGCAACCGGCGACGGACCGCACGCGGCCGAGACCGCCCGGTGGCTGCACCTGTTCCATGCGATCCGGCCAGATGTCGTGACCGTCCGGTACAACCTGCTCAGCCCGCTCTACCACGCCCGGGAGACCGACATATTCGACTTCGCGCGCCGCCACCACGTCGGTGTGCTGATCAAACAGGTCCTCGCCCAGGGACTGCTGCTGCGCAGCCCCGCCGATCCCCTCCCGGCATTCAGCGCCACAGACCACCGCTCCCGCGACCCCCAGTTCCAACCCCGCACCCTAGCTGTCCTGGACACCAGACTCGCGCCGGTCCGCGCCAGGTTCGGCGATGGCCCCACCGAGCTGGCCCGCATCGCCCTCCGGTACGCCCTCCAGCATGCTCCTGACGCGGCTGTACTGGTCGGCTTCCGCAACAGTGGACAGATCCACACCACCGTCACGTGCCTCGGTGACCCGCTCCGTGGAGCACTGAGGCTCGGAGGTGCAGGCTATCGGGTGATCTACAGAAACCAGGTCAGGGTAGGTAGTTCGCGATGCGGTCGCGGACAGCGGCGCGGCGGAGCTTGCCGGAGGGGGTTTTGGGCAGGGTGGCCGGGGGCAGGACCACGACCGCGCCTGGGCGCAGGCCCACCGCGTCGACCACCCGGGAGATGACCTCCTTGCGCAGGACGCGCTCGGCCTCGGCGTCTCCGGCCCGGGTGGACTCGACTGCCACCGCGAACGACTCCCGCCGCAGGCCGGCGTCGATGCGCACCGCCGCCACGTTGCCCGGCCGGACCCCGTCGACCAGTTCCGCGGCACGCTCGATGTCGATGGGATAGATGTTGCGCCCGCCCATGATGATGACGTCCTTGCGCCGCCCGCAGACCACTACCTCACCGTCAGTGAGGTAGCCCTCGTCACCGGTGTCCAGCCACCCGTCGGGATCCTGGGTGGGGCGAGGTCCCGCCGTGGTCAGGTACTCGCGGGTGACCGACTCGCCACGCAGGTGGAGCCGGCCGACCTCGCGCTCACCAAGGAGGCCACCGTCCTCGGCGAGGACCTGCACCTGGATCCCGAACAACGGCGGTCCCAACCGGGGGAAGGCCCGGACGTTGCGGTCCGCCGGCCCGGCCACGACGGCCTGGCGCCGGGTCTCCAGCGCGTCGGCATCCACGGTGTCCACCCGCATACCGACCCCGTGTGGAGCGAAGGACACCCCGAGGGTGGTCTCGGCCATCCCGTAGGCGCACACCACGCAGTGTTCCGGCAGCCCGAACCGCGCGCCCGCGCCGGTGAAGGCTCGTACCGCAGCCGGTTCGATGGGCTCGGCACCGTTGAGCGCGAAGCGCAGGCTGGACAGGTCGAAGCGCTCATCGGTGTTGGCCAGCCGCCGGGCCAGCAGGGCGTAGCCGAAGTTCGGCGCCGCAGTGATCGTGCCGCGGTGGCGGCTGATCAGCTCGGCCCACAGCAGCGGGTGGGACATGAACTCCGCCGGGGTCACCTTCACCAGCTCCAGGCCCAGCGCCATCGGGAGGGTGAGGAACCCGACCATCCCCATGT
>JBOHFY010000184.1:0-6486 GCA_050699895.1 Pseudonocardiaceae bacterium | reverse complement strand
GCTACCAGCGCCGCCGCGTATTCCGTGTCTATGAGCGTCTCGCTCCGGACGTCCACCTTCAGTTCTTGGTGCCGAGCGTGCGGGCGCTGGTGGCTTGCGTACACAATGCGTCGAGTCACCAGGCCCCGCTGCGCCTTGCTCTTGGTGTGCTTCATGTGACGAGCTTCGCGTGGAGACGCGCGCGGGGGAACTGATACAGGCCGACAGACGAGGTAGGAGACTATCTCGGATGATTGCCGCATTTCGCCCACCCGCCATGCCCGCTGGGCTACAGTGCGCGGCAACGACAGGTGGAGGGGTCGGTTATGAGCGCTTGCCCGAATGAGGCGTTTCGACATGCCCGGCGTACCCGGGCTTTGACTCAAGGTCAGCTCGCCGCGAGGGTCGCTGAGCTGGTGGAACAGGCCACTGAACGGGGTTGCGGGATCGACGCCGACTACATCTCCAAGATCGAGCGAGGCACGATCCGCTGGCCGAGTACCGCATACCGGGCCGCCTTCCGGACGCTGCTCGGCGCCACCTCCGACGCTGACCTGGGCCTGTACTGCCCCCGATCGACCGACGCGACGCTGATCGTCGCACCGTCCCTCGTCGCACCGGCTATCGTCGGAGGCAAGCCGACCTGGGCGGAGGACGCCGTGATCGACCGGGACCTGATCAGCTACGCCAACGCCGCCACGATCGGCGCCCTGTCAGCGCACCTCCCGAACCTGCTGCGTGGGGCGCTGCACCGCACCGCCGTCCCCGCCCGGATCAACGAGCACCACGTCGAGCAGCTCAAGCGGGTCGTGGAGTTCTTCCAACGCTCCGACCTGCTGTTCGGCGGCGGCATGTCCCGCAACGCCGCCGCCGGGCAACTGGAATGGGCCTGCGACGTACTCGACAAGTCCGCCATGTCCGATACGGTCCGCCGGTCCTGGCAGTCGACCACCGCCCGACTGGCCGACGTCGCGGGATACATGTCGTTCGACTGCGGCGACGATATCGCCGCGCGCCGGTTCTTCCTCGTCGCGCTCCAGCTCGCCGCCGAGGCCGGTGACGTGCAACAGCGAGTGCACACCCTCACCAGCGCCGCTCGTCAAGCCATCCATCTGGACCGCAACGATCTCGGCCGGGACCTCATGCGGCTCGCGCATGCCGAGGACCGGCGCCTGTCCCCGGTGGCGCGAGCCGTCCTGACCATCGTCGAGTCTCGCGCATTCGGCCGCGAGGCCGACATCGCCGGAGTCGAACGCACCGTCGGGCAGGCCGATGACCTGTTCGGCCAGCGGGCCGCCGACCCCGACGACCCGACCTGGGTCTGGTACTACGACAACGCGCAGATGACCGGCGATGGCGGGAGCGCCCTGTTGCACGCGGCCATGCGCTCGGGCGACGCGCGCATCGCCGGCATGGCGCGACAGCGGCTGCAAGCCGCCCATGACCTGTATCCGGCTGACGCGGCCCGGCCTCACAGCCACTGCCTGCTCAAGGTCGCCTGCCTCACGCTGCGGTTCGACGACCCCCACCGCGGTCTCACCCTCGCCGAACAAGCCCTCGACACGGCCGCATCCCTGCGGTCCACGCGGATCGCCGAGGACGTCCGCATGCTCGCCAAGACCGCCGCCCCCCTGGAACGCGACGCGGGGTTCCGACCGAGGGTGCGCGAGCTGCGCCGCACCGCCCAGCGCGTCGCCCAGGCTGTCGCCTGAGTCAGAACCCGTCCGCAGGTCACGCGAGAACCGACGATCGACCTCGGCCAGCGCGGGAGCGGACTTGATCCGTTCGGCGATGCGGCGAAGTAGCGTGCGATCGGCGATGCTCATCCAGCGCCCGCGGCGGGTGCGCTTCAGCGCCGCCGCTACGGTCTCCGGGATCGGATGACGACGGATTAGGGGCAGACCTGGATGGGTTACTGGCTCGGGATTGACGTGGGCACCGCCTTCACCGTTGCGGCCCTCTGCCGCGAGGAGTCCGGGCAGCGTGCGCGGCCCGAGGTAGTGCCGTTGGGTAACCGGTCCGCAGCCGTGCGTTCGGTGGTCTACCTGGGTCAGGACGGCCACGTGGTCGTCGGGGAAGCCGCCGAGCGCTGCGCCATTACCACCCCCGATCGGGTGGTCCGCGAGTTCACCCGGCGCATCGGCGACGAGGTGCCGGTGGTGATCGGCGGTGTCCCGCATCCGGCACCCGAGGTCACCGCATTGGTGGTCCGCTGGGTCGTCGACCAGGTCGCGCAGCGCGAGGGCGGGTCCGCCCTGGGCATCACGATCACGCATCCGGTCGGCTGGGACGCGCACAAGATCCAGGCCATGGCGGATGCGCTGCCCGGCGCCGATCTGCCGGAGGTCATGTTCTGCACCGCGCCGCAGGCGGCGGCAGCCAGCTACTCGATCCGGGAGCGGCTCCCCACCGGCGCCACCATCGCGGTCTATGACCTCGGTGGGGGCACCTTCGACGCGGCTGTGGTGCGCAAGACCGGCACCGGGACCTTCTCAGTGCTCGGTGTCCCGGAGGAGATCGAGCGGCTAGGGGGCGCGGACTTCGATGACGCCGTGTTCGGGTACGTCGTCGCTGCGGTCCCCGCGTTGCGCGAGCTCGCGGCGACCGATCGGGTGCAGCGCAGCGTCGCGCTCTGCCGGCGGGAGTGCACCGAGGCCAAAGAAGCCCTCTCAGCCAGCACCGAGGTGACGATCCCGGTGCTGTTACCGGAGGTCCAATCCCAGGTGCGGCTAGTCCGGGCCAAGTTCGAGGACCTGATCCGCCCGCTGGTGGCCCAGACCGTGGAGGCGTTGCGCCGAGCATTGCGATCCGCCGGTGTCGGGCCGGCGGACCTTGATGCGGTGCTGCTGGTCGGTGGGTCCTCCCGGGTGCCACTCATCGCGCGACTCGTCTCGGCCGAGCTCAGTCGACCGGTCACCGTCGATGCCGATCCCCAGTCCGCGATCGCGCTCGGCGCCGCCCTGTCTGGGCTCCTGACCTACCGTACCCACAATGCCTATGCTGGTACCGCCAGCGCGCGCGTCGAGCCAGACACGCTATACCCGCCGGCCCCGGCGATGGTCGGGGCCGGCGGATTCGTCGGGCCGGACGTCTCCGAGCCCGCCCAGACCGAGGTCCCCCACCAGCAATCGCTGACCGCCATCCCGTGGCACGTCGCCGACGTCGACGTGCCACAGCGCCGAGTCACGTCGCGGAGGTCCACGCGGTTCGCGGCAGTGGGCGTGCTTGTCCTCGCCGGGGGCGTGGCGGCCGTGCTGTTCGTCACGTCTCACCGCAGCCCCACCATCCCGACCACCGCCAGAACCCCGGCACCCGCAGCCACCACCCCGGCACCCAACCCCGGCGGCGACAGCAGCCTCCACAGCCCAGAGTCCATCACCGGACCCATCCCTACGGCACCCGCACCCGCACCGCAGCAACCGACCGACGACACCGCCGCCCCAGTACCACCATCGCACACCCCCCGCAGCCGGACCACCAACCGATCCACACCGCCGGCCTCCAGAACATCCCCTGCTCCCTCGCCCTCGCACATCCCGAAGTGGGTGGAGAAGGCGCTCAACGAGTAGCCCTCATAACGCGAATATCCCTGGTGCACTGATTTCTCAGCAGCAGCGGCGACCCAGTCAGGAGTCGCACATCCGGTCGCACATCGGAGGGCATTACCCGGCAGACTGAGTAGTGGCCTGGGAGCTGACGGGGAAGGGCGGCCGCGGTGAGTGGTCGGATCGCTATTGACGATGTGACGCCCGTGGTCTCCTGCGGGAGGTATCCCAGCAAGGCGGTGGTCGGGGAGCACGTTCCGGTCCGCGCCGCGGTGTGGCGCGAGGGGCACGACGCGGTGGGCGCCACGGTGGTCTGGGGCGGTCCCGGCACAACGCCGGCCAGTCAGATCCGGATGGTGCCCGGGCCACCGGGCACCGACCAGTTCACCGCGACCGTGGTGGCTGACCAGGTGGGCTGGTGGAGCTTCCGGGTGGACGCCTGGGCCGACCCCTGGGGGACCTGGCGGCACGCGATCGAGGTGAAGATCGACGCCGGCCAGGCCCCGCCCGAGCTGGACAACGACCTGATCGTCGGGGCCCGGCTGCTGGAGCGCGCGGCGCGCCGGCCCGGCCAACAGCTCACTAAAGCGGCGCTGGCCGTCGCGGCGGCGGCGTTGCGGGACACCGGGCGCCCCCTCGGCGAGCGGGTCGGGCCGGCGCTCGCGGCGCCGGTGACCCAGACCCTGACCAACGACCCACTCCGGGACCTGATCACCCGGGGCACGACGCACAAGGTCTGGGTAGACCGTCCCCGGGCGCTGTGCAGCTCCTGGTATGAGTTCTTCCCGCGATCCACCGGTGGCCGGGACGCCCAGGGCAACCCAGTGCACGGAACCTTCGCGACCGCCACCGGTGAGCTGGACCGGATCGCCAGGATGGGCTTCGACGTGGTGTACCTGCCGCCGATCCACCCGATCGGGGAGGTGCACCGCAAGGGCGCCAACAACACTATGCACGCCGGACCCCAGGACGTCGGCTCACCGTGGGCGATCGGTTCCGCCGAGGGCGGCCACGACGCGGTGCACTCCCGGCTGGGCACCCTCGCGGACTTCGATGCCTTCCTCGCCAGGGCTGGTGAGCTCGGCATGGAGGTCGCGCTGGACTTCGCGCTGCAGTGCGCGCCGGATCACCCGTGGGCCAAGGAGCACCAGGAGTGGTTCACTACCCGCCCAGACGGGACGATCGCCTACGCGGAGAACCCGCCCAAGCGCTACCAGGACATCTACCCGCTTACCTTCGACTCCGACCGCCGCGGCGCCTACACCGAGATGCTGCGGGTGATGCTGTTCTGGGTGCGGCGCGGAGTGCGGATCTTCCGGGTGGACAACCCGCACACCAAGCCGCCGAACTTCTGGCAGTGGCTGATCTGGCAGGTCAAGGACCAGTACCCGGACGTGCTGTTCCTGGCCGAGGCGTTCACCACCCCGGCTCGGCTCTACGGGCTGGCCCGGCTGGGCTTCACCCAGTCCTACACCTACTTCACCTGGCGCACCGGCAAACAGGAGCTCACTGAGTACGCGACGGAGCTGGCGTCCAGGGTGGACGAGATGCGGCCGAACTTCTTCGTCAACACCCCGGACATCCTGCATGAGTCGCTGCAGCGGGGCGGGCCCGGCATGTTCGCCATCCGGGCCGCGCTGGCCGCCACGCTGTCCCCCTCATGGGGCGTCTATTCCGGCTTCGAGCTCTTCGAGAACACCCCGGCCGCGCCGGGTAGCGAGGAGTACCTGAACAGCGAGAAATACCAGCTGCGCCCCCGGGACTTCGCCGCCGCGCTGGCGGGGGGCCGATCCCTGGAGCCGTGGATCACCCAGCTCAACGCGATCCGCCGGGCGCACCCCGCCCTGCGGCAGCTGCGCACCCTGCGGTTTCACCGCGCTGACCACGACTCGCTCCTGGCGTACTCCAAGATCGACCCAGCAGGCGGTGACACCGTGATCTGCGTGGTCACCCTCGAGCCGGTCAACACCGTAAGCGGGACCGTCTGGCTGGACCTGCCGGCGCTGGGCATGGACTCGGGGGACCGCTTCCTCGCCCACGACGAGGTCAGCGGCGAGACCTACAACTGGGGGCAAGCCAACTTCGTTGAACTGCAGCCCTGGCGGGCCGTCGCCCACATCGTGCGGCTGCGCCGCCTGTGAGTGGCGTTACGAGCCCTGACTCGCATCGCCACTCACGGGTTGTCCACAGCTAGGCTGCCTGTCGTGACGATCGATGTGACGAAGGAGTTCGACGCCGCCGCGGCCAGTTATGACCGGCTGGTCGGGGCGAGTCCGGGTTATTACCGCAACCTGTCCCGCTCCGCCCACCGGATGCGGCTGCCGGGCGAGGGCGCCGGGTTGCACCTGCTGGACCTGGGTTGCGGGACCGGGGCGTCAACCTTGGCGCTGCTCGCGGCGGCGCCCCAGGCCAGGATCACCGCGGTGGACGCGTCGGCCGGTATGCTAGCCAAGGCCCGGCAGGCCGACTGGCCGGCGCGGGTGTCCTTCGTGCACGCTCGGGCCGAGGAGCTCGCCGCCGCCGGGGTGCGGGGACCATTCGACGGGATCTTCGCCGCGTACCTGGTGCGCAACCTGCCGGATCCGGACCCGGTGCTGGCCGGGTTGCGCGATCAGCTGGCGCCGGGAGCGCCGCTGGCGGTCCACGACTACGCGCTGGACGGCCGGCGGCGAAGCGCGGCGATCTGGACCGCGGTGTGCTGGAGCGTGATCATCCCAGCCGGGAAGGTGGTCACCGGCCGGGCCGGGCTCTACCGCTACCTGTGGCGCAGTGTGCTGCGTTTCGACACCGTGGACGCGCTGGCCGCGCGGCTGCGCGGGCACGGCCTGGTCGACGTGCACACCGCCACGATGCCAGGGTGGGAACGCGGCATCGTGCACACTGTCGTGGCCAGGCGACCGGCGTGACGCCGCTAGGTGGCAACGGGCAGCGGCCGGGCCGGGACCGCCGCGCTGTGCTGCAC
>JBOHFY010000183.1:0-9747 GCA_050699895.1 Pseudonocardiaceae bacterium | reverse complement strand
TCTCCGTCCTGACGGCTGGGCAATGGGAGCCGGATGAGTCGAGAGGTTCAAGTCCGGTTCTGCGAGGGGCCGGGGGTGAGATTCCCCCGGCCTACTCGCCATCATGTTAAGCGTTAGGCTGGGGACCGAACCTGGCGGTATCTGGCGTGGGCATCCGCTGATGTCCTGGTGTCCCTAAGTAGTTGACCTCTGGGCATCGCCTCTCGCGGGCCTGCCCGTTGACACCGCCCTCGCTGTTGCCAGGGGCCACGCTCAGGCGGTGTGCGGGCACCGGATACCCACCCAGGTTTCCCATCAACCGTGTCGTCTCAGGTTCGTTGTGCAGGCCTGCGTCATCACGACTTCGTGACGGCGTGGATGGGCCAAACCGCCCGGGGCATGCTCAGTTGCTGGACGGGTCGCCAGGGGACTGGTAGTGGGGCATGCCCAGCAGCGTCAACATGTTCATCCAGGTGTCGTACATAGGGTGATTGCCGCCAGTGGGGCCAGGGTTGTTCATCGTGCTGGTGCCCATCATGGACAGGACAGTGCGGGCTGGCAGCAGCTCCGCGGTTTGGTCCTCCAACTGGGCAAAGCTCATCGCGTCAGACATTGGCTTCCCCTAGAAGAAACGGTCAGGTACGGATGGCGCCACCGGCGGGCAGTGCCGGATCGGCGTAGTACCTACGGTGCCTACTGGACACGCTACGTGGCAATCAGTAGTTGTACGTAACTCTTGAGCCCCACCAGGCAGGTACTACGGAGTTTCTCGGCTCCAGGTACCTAGGCGGCTGTGATGAGTCCGACCGACGAGCAGACCGTTCGGGCCACTGAGCGCTCGCGGTTGGTTTCGCATGAACCCGGTGTCTGGCTCGGCGCAGGGCCTGCAAGCTAGCGATTACGAGAAGCGGCTACTGGATAGTGCCGTCCCAGTGGTTCTCAACCAGGGTGACGAACTCCTTGACCGGTTGCGGGCGGGAGCGTTTCGCGCCGTAGCACCAGCGGCGCAGGTACTCGGGTGCGTAGCTGGGGTCCTGGTCATAGAATGCTTGGAAGTCCTCGCGCCAGCGCAGGGCCTGAGCGGTGGCCAACTGGGCTGAGGGGCGCATCAGCTGGTGGAGTTCACCTTGTTGCTTGGCCGTGAGGTTGGCGTGGTTCTTGAGCCACAGCCAGCGGGTGTGTTTGAGCTCGGGGCGGGTGGCGACCTCGGTGCGGCGCACGGTGTCGATGGCCTCGCTGAGCTTGGCGGTCAGGTGGAAGTGGTCGAAGGTCATCGTCGCGTTGGGCGGATGCGTCGTGATGCCGGAGATGACCGCGGTGCTCATGTCGGAGCTGGTGTCGGTGACCTTGTCCGGGTCGCCGCCGTGCTTGGCCAGGTCTGCGGCGAAGCGCCCGACGGTCGGCGCGGCGGCCCTCGGTGGCGAAGACCACCCGACGGACGTCGATGTCGGCGAAGATGCTGATGTAGTCCTGGCCTTTACGGGCGGAGGTCTCGTCCATCCCGACCCGGGTCACGCCCGAGCAGTCGAGCTGGTCGCGGGCGGCGTTCACGTGGTGTTCCACGATCCGCCAGATCCTGGTGTCGTGCTCGCGGGTCATCTCAGCGACCTTCGCCATCGGTATCGCCGCGGCGAAGGTGAGTACCAGCGCCTGGAAACAACAGCGTGAACCCCGACCCCGGGCGTGCCCAGGGCACGCTGAACTGCCGTACCCCGTGCTCGGGGCAACGCACCCGCGGCAGCCGGGGATGCAGCAACGCCTTGTGCTGGAAGAGGTCCAGATACAGATCCAACCGGGTGGCCTCGGCGTCGAACTCGCTGCGCACCACCCGCCACGGCCCGCCCAGCCCCAACGCCGCCGTGAACAACCCCAGCTCATCCATACCCCTGCTACCCCCAGCTACAACCCGCCACGCCGAGTCCACCCCCACTTGATCACCAAACCCACTTGATACAGCGAGGAGCCCGCTCGGGTGGGCGTACTGCCGCTGAAGCGCCTGGGTGGGGGTGGCCGGTGATGCGCCCGGATACGTACTCCCTATGGGCAACCCGGCCCCGCTGGAGGTGGAGCGGCCCCGGTTGCCGTGGTGGACGCTGCTGCCCCCGCAAGCTCCTGCTCGCTGCCTCGCCGATCATCCTAGTGGTCGTCGGTGCCGCACCGGGCGGTGTTCCACCTTGTCGGCGGGCGTGCTCGCCAATGCCGTTGACTGTGATCCTGTCCTGGTCGTGGTAACCGTGACGTAACGTACCGGGCTGACTACGGTGTGGTACACCAGTCTCTCGCCTCGCCACGAGCGCGGTCGAGAGGAAGAACGCACGCAGGCATATCCGACGATTGGGGCCGTCTCAACCTAGGAACTGAGCTGAGCACTACCCTACCGGACCGAGAGTCACTAGCATGATATCGAACATGCGTTCGAATCGCGCACGCGGATGGCCGGAGGGTGAGGACCGATGATTACCACGGCAGCTGAGCAGGCCGCCGTCCTTGCCCTGACCAGGGTATCCCCCCGGGAGTGGTTCCGCACCGCAGCCGTCATCTATGAGTCAGGTAGCGCGCTCGCCCTTCATCGACAGGCAGCTTGGTCTCATCCCTGAGGAGCACCGTCTGTACGCCGAGGACTTGCTGGAGCGCGTACGGCCCGAAGACCTGGAAGCGGCCGAGGAACTGGTCAAGCGCGTGAGCGCCCAGGGCGTGAAGCTCCTCACCGTTCGTGAGGATGACTACCCGGCGAACCTACAATTAATCTACAATCGGCCGCCTTTTATCTGGGTTAAGGGCGACCTGATACCGGAGGATTTTCGCGCTATCGCAGTCGTCGGTACACGGCAGGCCTCCGAGGACGGGCGGCGACGGGCGGCCCGCCTCGTGCAAGGTCTCGTTGAAGCGAACGTCACGGTCCTGTCCGGCTTAGCTCGTGGAATCGACACCGCCGCCCATACGGCCGCGCTTAGTGCCAACGGCAGGACCGTCGCGGTCGTTGGCCAGGGCATTCTTGCCGCAGTCTACCCAAAAGAGAACCGAGAACTAGCGGAGAGGATCTGCAAGCAGGGCGCGATCGTCTCGCAGTTTTGGCCCGATGCCCCACCGCGGGCGATGAACTTCCCTATGCGCAACGTCGTGATGAGCGGCATGGCCATGGGTACGGTCGTTATCGAGGCGTCCGCCACCGGTGGCTCGAAGATGCAGGCGCGTCTTGCTCTGGAACACGGAAAGCGGCTATTCTTGCTGGAGTCGCTGGTGAAGTCGCAGGAATTGGCACAGCGATACGCGGAACGCCCGGGCGTCACCGTAGTCAGAGACCTCGACGACGTTCTGCAGGTCATCGTCACGCTCAGCGGCCTCCCGGAACAGCTGGTACTGCTATAGCAGGCGGAGATCGATGACAGCAGTCGAGCAATATACCGACCCATATCTAAGGATCTACCGCCGTGTACCGCCTCGCGGCGCCGGAGTCTGCATCGTTTGCCATTCTGGTCCTAACCAGGGCTATTCGATCTGCTACAGCTGCCGAGTCACGATGGGCCAGGTACGTTATCCGGTGACCACCGTGCTCCCCATCTCGCTGTACGAGGTGTCGGGCCAGTACTGGCACGTTCTGCGTTACTACAAGGACCACCACCTGCCAGAGGTCCGCGCACAATTCGCAACGATCGTCGCCGCAACCATCGCGCGGTTCACCTACCGTCACTGGCCCTGCATTACCACGATGCTCGGGGGCGCCCCCACCATGGTTACCACCGTGCCGAGCACCCGATTAGCCGCCAGATCCGGTGAACATCCACTCCTCGCGGTCGTGCGGCGGAGTTCTCTGCTCGCCGGGCTGCACAGCACCCTGCTCACGAGAGGGTTAGGACAAGTGGGACATCAACAGGCAAACGACGACGCGTTCCATGGCATCACCGAATCTTCGTGGCCACCGCGTACTCGTGATCGAAGACACCTTCACCAGCTGCGCACGTGCTCAGAGCGCCGCCTCCGCTCTCCACCTTGCCGGCGCGCCGGCGGTCGCCGTAGTGAGCGCCGGACGGGTCGTGAGCCCCGACTGGAACGAGAACTGTCAGCAGATCTGGCGCTATGCCTGCGCAGCTGAGTTCAGCTTCGAGACGTGCGCGGTATGCACACCCCGTACGTGAGGATTCGGAGAAGTAGCACCGTCTGCGGGGCGGGGCGACGATGGCGTGGTGCGGCTGTTCGTGGCGCTGACCCCTCCTGGGGAGGTTGTTCGGGAGCTCCTGAGCGCTACCGCGGGGCTGCGGGAGGTGGCACCGGAGCTGCGGTGGACCCGCCCGGAGCAGTGGCACCTGACGCTGGCCTTTCTTGGTGAGGTCGGCGATGACGTCGTTGACGAACTGACCCGCCGGCTCGGCCGGGCAGCCGCTCGACACCCGCCACTGTCGCTGTCCCTGGGCGGCGGCGGTCGGTTCGGGTATCAGGTGTTGTGGACGGGCGTGCGAGGCGATCGCGACGGGCTGCGCAGACTCGCCGACTCGGTGCGGGCCGCGGCCCGCCGCAGCCGTCTGCCGGTGGAGCAGCGGCCGTACCGACCGCACCTCACCCTGGCCCGGGTAGAGGTGGGGACGGACCCGCGCCCGTTGGTCGAGCGGCTGGCACCCTGGGAAGGATCGCCGTGGCGGGCGACCCGGCTGCACCTGGTGCGCAGCCGCCTCGGCGCGGCGCCGGGTGGGTTCGCGCTGCACGAACCGATCGCCGGTTGGCCCCTGGAGGGAGCAGCGCGGGTGGGGCCTTGCCGCGCGGGCGGAGCGGTGGGAGGTTACGTGTCGTGAGCTACCGGGGCCGTACTCGCCACAGCAGTCAGGCGCCGCGACGACCGACAGGCGATCGAGTGTAAGCACTGAGACAGAAAGGGCGATCCTTCATGGCGAAGGTACTGTGCGTTCTTTATGACGACCCGGTCGATGGCTACCCTCCCCCGTACGCGCGCGAGGACATCCCTCGCATTGAGCGATACCCGAGCGGGCAAACCTTGCCCACGCCACAAGCCATCGACTTCACCCCCGGTGAGCTGCTCGGCAGCGTGTCCGGAGCCCTGGGACTGCGGTCCTTCCTCGAAGACCAGGGTCATGAGCTGGTGGTGACCTCGGACAAAGACGGCGCGGGGTCAGAATTCGACCGCCACCTCCCGGACGCGGAGATCGTCATCTCACAACCATTCTGGCCGGCCTATCTGACCGCTGAGCGTATCACGGCGGCACCCCACCTCAAGCTCGTGATCACCGCCGGAATCGGGTCCGACCATGTCGACCTGGACGCCGCCGCCGCGCACGGCATCACCGTCGCGGAAGTGACCTACAGCAACAGCATCAGCGTCGCTGAGCACGTGGTGATGATGATCCTCTCGTTAGTACGGAACTACCTGCCCTCTTACCAGACCGTGCGCGACCGAGGGTGGAACATCGCCGATTGTGTGGCCCGCTCTTATGATCTGGAGGGTATGCACGTCGGCAGCGTCGCGGCCGGCCGGATCGGGCTTGCCGTACTGCGCCGCCTCGCACCGTTCGACGTGCGGCTGCACTACACCGACCGGCACCGTCTGCCGGCCGATGTGGAGCGCGAACTTAACCTCACGTTTCACCCCACCACCCAGGAGCTGGTGCCGGCGTGCGATGTCGTGACCATTAACGCCCCGCTGCACCCAGAGACCGAGGGCCTCTTCGACGACACCCTCCTGGCCAGCATGAAGCGCGGCGCGTATCTCATCAATACCGCCCGAGGGAAGATCTGTGACCGCGACGCCATCGTGCGCGCACTCCAGACCGGCCAACTGGCCGGCTACGCCGGTGACGTCTGGTACCCCCAGCCAGCACCCCCGGACCACCCCTGGCGCACCGCCCCGCACCACGGCATGACCCCACACATCTCCGGCTCCTCACTCTCGGCACAGGCACGCTACGCGGCTGGCACCCGAGAGATCCTGGAAAGCTACCTACAGGGCCGCGCCATCCGCGACGAGTACCTCATCGTCGACGCAGGCAAGCTCGCCGGGGCCGGCGCTCACTCCTACAGCGCGCGAACATCGACGGGCACCACCTAAACGCCAGCTGCTGGGAGGTGCCGGTTATGGAGCGCCCGGAGCCCGGGGCGCTTGCCGCGTCTTGTCACGAGGGCCGCTCAGAGTATGTCATGTTCCGGCCGTTGGCGGGACTGCGCCGCGATGTCTGTGAAAGGAAAAAAGTGCCGTACCAGGTCGCCGTCTGCGGGCCGGGCCGCGACTACACCGAGGAAGACAGGGCCAACGCCTACCGCGTCGGCCAGCTGCTCGCCGAGCGTGGCGCGGTAGTTCTCTGCGGTGGCGGCATTGGTGTCATGGCAGCCGTGGCATCCGGCGTGCGTTCCAGAGACGGCGTGGTGGTCGGTATTCGACCGAACGATACCCGCGAAGGAGCGTCACTCGACCTATCGGTGACCCTCGTGACCAATATGGGTCAGGCGCGCAATGCCATCATCGTGTGGAGTGCCGATGCTGTCATTGTGGTCGGTGGCTCATGGGGAACCTTGAGTGAAGTGGCGTTGGCGAAGCGCCGAGGCGGTGTTCCGGTCATCTCGCTCGGTGGCTGGCGACTGCTCGATAAAGACGGCCGGTCAGTGCCCGGAATTGAGCACGTTGAGATGCCGGAAGAAGCCGTAGAGGAGGCATGTGTCAACCAATCAGGTACTCGAAGCCCGTGAGGGATTACCGAGGTAACACGGCTGACTACTGACAGTCTGCAATCAAAAATTCCCTTGCGGTCGCCGCCGCCGCGACTACAGTAACGGCGGCATACGAAAGCAATCATGACTACCTCCAACGTGAAGCGAAAAGCCCATGAACCTGGTCGCTGTGCAGCCCACGGCAGTTCCATGAAAGGTGGCGTAGCGGGCGTGTGGGCCAGGGACGCGGACTGGCCGCTGATCGGGCGGCGGGAAGAGCTATCGATCATCGACCGTGCTGTCGGCGATGGTCAGCTCCGTGGGTTGTTGTTAGCCGGGGCGCCGGGGGTGGGCAAGACCCGGCTGGCGCGGGAAGCGCTCGCCGCCGCGGCGGCTCGGGGATGCTCGACGGGGTGGGCGGCGGCCTCGCGGGCGGTGGCCGCGATCCCGTTCGGCGCGATGGCCCACCTGCTGCCCACCGCCGGGGACAACCCCAGCCATCTGCAGGTGCTGCAGCGCACGGGGGAGTGGCTGGCGTCCCGGGCCGGGGGCCGGCGCGTGGTGCTGGGTGTTGATGACGCGCACCTGCTGGATGACGCCTCGGCCGCGCTGGTGTGCCACGTGGCGGTCACCGGGGTGGCCTTTGTGGTCGCCACCCTGCGCACCGGGGAGCCCGCCCCCGAGCCGGTCACGGCCCTGTGGAAGGACGGTGCGGCGGAACGCTTGGAGGTGCAGGCGCTGGCCCGCGCCGAGGCCGGCGAGTTGATCGAGGCCGCGCTGGGCGCTCCGGTGGATGGGCTGACCCGGGAGCGGCTGTGGCAGCTCAGCCGCGGCAATATCCTCTACCTGCGAGAGTTGATCCAGGGTGGTCGTCAGACTGGTGCCCTGGCCTGTGCCGGGGGCGTGTGCCAGTGGGCCGGGCCGGTCAGCGCGCCCCCGCGGTTGGTCGAGCTGATCCAGTCCCGGATCGGGGGGATGCCTGCGGCTGTGCGGGTCGTCGGGGAGCTGGTGGCCTTCGGCGAGCCGCTGGAGGTCGGGGTGCTGGAGCGGGCCGGGGTAGCCACGGCGGAGGTGGAGGCGGCCGAGCGGGCCGGACTGGTGGTCACCGAAGCGGCCGGTTCGGACATCCGGGTACGGCTGGGGCATCCGCTGTTCGGCGAGGTGATCCGGGCCCAGACGCCGCCGCTGCGCCGCCGCACGGTGCACGCGATGCTGGCCGAGGCGGCCGGCTCTGGTCCCGAGGACGTGGTGCGGATCGCGGTCTGGCACCTGGAGGCCGGCACGCTACCCGAGCCGGGATTGTTGGTGGCCGCGGCCGGTCGAGCGCTGGGCGCGCTGGACTACCGGCTGGCTGAGCGGCTGTGTCGGGCTGCGGGACAGTCCGGTGCCGGCTGGCCGGCCGAACGGCTGCTGGCCCAGGCGTTGGTCGGTCAGGGCCAGGCCGAGCCGGCCGAGGAACTGCTGGTCGGCCAGCTCGCGTGGGCGCGCACCGATGCCGAGCGGGCCGAGGTGGCCGGTATCCGGGCGCTGAACTTGTACTGGGGCCTGGACCGGCCAGCGGCGGCCGAAGCCGTGCTCGACGAGGCCGCGGCCCACATCGCGGAGCCAGCCCAGCGGGCCGGGCTGGTTGCGCTGCGCGGCAGGTTCCTGCTGCACGCGGGCCACTGCCCGCAGGCGCTGGCCGTCATCGACGCCGTGCTGGATGACCCGGACGTACCGAAGCCGGCGGTGCTGGAGGCGGTGGTGACGGCCACCGCGGCACTGGTTGCCGCTGGCCGCTACGACGACGCCATCACCACCGCGGCACGGGGCCTGCGGCTGGGACGACAGCTGACCGACGGGGGTGTGCCGCTGGGACTGGAGGAGCTGGCCGCCACCCAGGCCGGCGCCCATCTATGGAGCGGGCAGCTCGCCGCAGCGGCCGCGCTGGCCGACACGGGCTACCAGCGGGCCCTGGAGGCGCGGTCGCCGCAGGGCGTCGCGGTATGGGCCCTCGTGCGCGGCACGGTCGCCGAGGCCCGGGGCGCGATGGCCACCGCGTCGGGTTGGGCGCGGGAGGCGGTCGGGATCGCCGGTAGCCCGGCGCGGCTGCACCCCTACCAGTGCTTCGCCGCCAGGATCGGGCACGGCGCCCTGGCCCGGGTGGCCGCGCTGGCCGGGGACCTGGGCTGTGCCCAGGCCGCGCTGGCTCAGGTGGACGCGCTGGCCGGGCCGTCGATGCGGTTGTTCGACACCTGGTCCGGGCCGATTCACGCCTGGGTGGCCGCCGCTCGCGGCGAGGCCGGGGCGGCGGTCGAGCTGGCGCTGGGCACGGCTGAGCAGGCCCGACGGGGTGGGCAGGCGGGTTGCGAGCTGATCGCCCTGCACGATGTGGCCCGGCTCGGCGCGCCCGCGCGGGTGGCGACTCGGCTGGTGGAGCTCGCCGCCACGGTGCAGGGCGCCCTGGCGCCGCTGTTCGCCGCCCACGTCCAGGCGCTGCTGGCCAGCGACGGCAGCGCCCTTGATGAGGTCGCCGCCTCCTTCGCGGCCCTGGGAGCCAACCTGCTCGCCGCCGAGGCGGCCACCGCGGCGAGTAGTGCGCACCGTCACGCTGGGCGTACCGGCAGCGCCGCCGCCGCCGCGGTTCGCGCCGCCGCGCTGGCCGCAACCTGCGAGGGCGCTCGCACGCCAGCCCTGACCCGGCTGCGCGAACCTGTCGGGCTGACCCCGCGCGAGCTGGAGATCTCCCGGCTGGCCGCCACCGGGCTGTCCAGCCGGGAGATCGCGGCCCGGCTCGTGATAGCGGTGCGCACGGTCGACAACGCGCTGGGGCAGGTGTACGCCAAGCTGGGCATCAGTGGGCGGGAGGAGCTGACGCCGATCTTCACCGTGTCCGGGTGCGTACCGGCCCGGTCGAGTTAGTGAGCCCGGGGAAGTCGAGTAGGCCGTTACTCCCGACACCGCCGGTTCGCGGCCCGAGCGTCTAGCGTTCCTTGGTCGCTAGCGTTCCTTGAACACCCGCTGGAACTCCTGAGCCACCCCGACCGCGGCCACCCCAGTCCGACCCGCCCGCGTCAACCGGTCCACGTGCGGGCGCATCACCTCCAGCTTCCGCTCGCCCTTCGCGAAGCGGACCAC
>JBOHFY010000182.1:0-32702 GCA_050699895.1 Pseudonocardiaceae bacterium | reverse complement strand
TCCGGGAGACCGGGAACGTTCCCCCGGGTGAGGTCAACGGTCGGGTGGCCGCCCGGCTGGCCCGCCAGAGCCTGTTCTCCCAGGAGCGCCCGCCGCGGTTCACCTTCTACCTGCACGAGTCCGTGCTGCGAATGCCGGTCGGTGGGCCCGCGGTGATGGCCGAGCAGCTGCGCCACCTGCACCGGATGTCGGCCCGCCCCTACCTGACCCTGCGGGTGGTGCCCATCGCGCTCGGCGCGCACGCGGGGATGACCGGGGCGTTCCGGGTGATGGAGTTCGCCGAGTTCAAACCGGTGGCGTATCTGGAAAGTGAGACCTCCAGCCTGTTCCTGGAGCGGCCGGAGGAAATTCAGGCCTACCGGCGCATTTTGGGGGCGCTGGCGAGTACCGCGCTGAGTGAGGGACAATCACGGCAGCTGATTGCCGCTCTGGCAACCAGGCTCGATCCGGATGGAGAGGACCATGACAACCGCGCCTGAGCCGGATGGCATCGTCTGGCGCACGAGCAGCTACAGTTGGGGAAACGGCGCCTGCGTCCAGGTCGGCTGGCTCACGAGCAGCTACAGCTACGGCAACGGTGCCTGCGTCGAGGTCGCGCCCGCGCCGGACCAGGTACTGGTCCGCGACTCCAAGCACCCCACCGGCCCCGCCCTCACCATCCCCATCCCAGCCTGGCGCACCTTCCTCACCACCCTGGCCCCTTAGACCCACCGCTGCGGGCGGGCCCAGCGCCGTCGGCGGGCCCTGCGCCGTGAACTCGACACCACCGCCGTTCCCGTTCGCGCAGACGTCGGTGACGCCGAGTTCACGGACAGCGTCGGCGTGGATCTCGCACGGACCGCGTAGCTTCTACTGCCCAGCATGCCGCGAGATCTACCCGAACGCCGAGCTCACGTGGCAGCCGCCGCGCGCATAGAGCGGGGTGGCGCGAGGTGGCGTCATCAGATGATCAGCCGCGGACAGTACCGACACCCCAGGAGTCAGATGCCGTAGCACGCGTGGGCGCAAACCGGGCAGGTCCGGCAGATGGCCTCGTTCCTGCCCGGCGCGCAAGCCCGCAACACAGCCCTGGGTGTCAGCACCTCGCGGGCGCATGAGTCGGCGGTGGCTGAGGTCGGCCTGATGAGCACATGCCCGCCGCGAGGCCACGGATCGTGCGGTTCCCGGCTTCCGGGAGGGCGGCCTGCTCTGCGATCCACGCCAGCTCTGGCCACGCGGCCTCGACGAGAACACCGACGGACTCCCCACTGACCCGCAGGCCCAACTCGACGCACCCGAACCCTGCAACCGTTCACACCAGAACCAGTAGCTTAATTAAGGGTGAGTCGGTACGCTTGGGATCGCTTCTGGTAAGCTGGGAAAGTGGAGAACTCGCCTAAGACGCTAGTGTGCGTGGCCTGGCCTTATGCCAATGGGCCGTTACATCTAGGCCACGTCGCTGGAGCCTACCTGCCAGCCGATATCTTTGCGCGCTATAAGCGCCAGCGCGGACACGATGTCCTGATGGTTTCGGGCAGCGATGCCCACGGCACTCCCATCATGGTGCGGGCTGAAGAACAATGCGTCGAGCCGGAGTTGGTCGTCCGCGCGAATCATGAGCGCTTCCTCGATCTCTGGCGAGACCTGCGAATTGATTTCGACTTATTTACCAGTACGATGACCAAGAATCACGAGCAGGTCGTTCAAGACTTTATTAGGGTGCTCGCGGACCGAGGGTACATCTACGAAAAAGAGAGCCAACAATTTTTCGACGATCACCGTAGAAGGTTCCTGCCGGACCGCTACGTTGAGGGTACCTGCCCGCACTGCGCATACCCCGACGCGCGGGGGGACCAATGCGAGAGTTGCGGGCGCACACTTGACCCCCATGAGCTTGTAGATCCACGAAGCCGCCTCAGCGGCACGCCACCGGTACTCCGTTCGACGAAACATCTTTTCTTCCGTTTGTCAAGCGTCCAAGACGAGCTTGCCGAATGGCTATCGACCAAGGACCAGTGGCGTGTTCACGTGCGGAACTGGTCAGAAGCTTTCGTGCGAGGAGGCCTGCTCGACCGGCCAATAACTCGTGATCTTACGTGGGGAACTCCGGTGCCAGCCGAGTGGGGGCTTGGCGAGGACAAGCGAATCTACGTGTGGTTCGAAGCCGTGATGGGTTATCTGTCCGCTACTATTGAGTATTGCGCAAGCAAAGGCACAAAATGGCAGGATTGGTGGGTACCGGGCGACGAAGAGGTCGAGTCCGTATATTTTGTGGGCAAGGACAACATTCCTTTCCATACAGTCATCTGGCCAGGCATGCTACGAGCGCACGGCGGCCTCCGGCTGCCGACAAATGTTCCCGCGAGTCAGTACGTTATCCTCGGCGGCCGTAAGGCATCGAAGTCTGCCGGGGTAGGGCGCACCGCCGCGGACTATCTGTCGTGGATGTCGGCGGACGCACTTCGATACGCGCTTGCTTCAGAGCTTCCCGAAGCAAGTGATAATGAACTTGACGACAAACAGTTGGTGAGGCGGATCAATGATGAGCTTGCCTCCGGGTGGGGGAATCTTGTTAACCGCCTGCTCGTGATGTCCAAGAAATACATCAACGGCGGGCACATCCCGGAGCTAGGCCTACCCGAATCCTCCGAGCTGCTTCATAGCGTAGATCAGGTACTGGTAGAAGCAAGCGCCGCTCTCGACAGAGTCGAGATCAGACGCGCACTTCGAACACTCATGACCGGTGTCCAATCAGTGAATGCCTACGTGAGTCAAAAAGAACCATGGATCGTTGCTCGAACGGACGCCGTGGAGGCTCAATTGATTTTGATAGAGGCGTTGGCGGCAACCATGGGATTGGCCGTTGGCTTAAGACCGTTTCTGCCCGCGAGCAGCGACGTGATTCTCAGTAAGTTCGGGATTAATCCCGCGGCGTGCGGTTGGGCGAGGCCGGCACTTGTTCGCGGCATCGAGCTGCCTTCGTTCAACCCACTATTTCCTAGAGTCACGATTCCTGGCGATGATGATTAAGTTCCCTAGGGGAATGGATAACCTTCAATGCTTACTCCTAGGACTCTTAGCGCATCCTTGTTCAATGAAAAGGGAACGACCAGCCGGCCGGCGACATAGCCGGTTGTAGCAGGTTGGGTCTGCCCTAGGGTTACCCAGGTTGCGTCGATTCAAAGAGGAATTTCGGTTGCATCGACGGGGGTGCGGTAGGCCGAGGCGGCAACGAGGCGCATCATCGTACTTTCAATTTCTTGGGCTGTGGCAATAATTCTAGGCCAGGCGGCTGATGCTTCAGGTAGTTGCTTTGCTCCCGCTCCAAGATTTAAACGCAACAATGAGCTCAGCAGTCGTGCCGCTTCGAGCCGCGCATGTTCGGTAGCCGACTCGTCCTCGCCGGCGGTTGAACAAGCAGTCCCGCACGCGGAAAACGCTCCTGACGATAGCATGACAACGTGCACCTGCGCGGCGCCATCCTCGACAAGGAACTGGCGTTCCTCAATTCTATGGTTAAGTAGGACTTCTTGGACGCGATTTCCCATTAGCGGCTTGATGGCAAGCTCGCCTAACCAAACTCGTGACAGCAGGTCTCGTTCGGTGACTTCTTTCCTGGCGTGGCCAATGGCCGCCTGCCGGGCTGACTCGGCCCCGTGGGCGAGGGGCCATGCGGCGGCGCCGCTGCCGTCTGTCTGCCCTAGGCGAGGACTGACGAGCTCAGGTTTAACGCACACGATCTGTCCAGTCCGAAGTAGAACACCCTTGTGGAGTGAGGTCGACGACGCGCTGAGCAATGCTATTCGTTCGACCAACTCAGCGAGGGCGCGGTCAGCTAAGCCGTCTTCGCTTCGGCCGGCGCTGGACGCCGCGATGTATCGATTAGTGTTAGAGATCTCAACGGCAGTTCGGGCAATATATATGGCCGGGTGCGTGCCGGGCAACGGACTGACGTCTACCTTCTGGAAGGTTAGCATGGCCGATGGAACTCGCAGTGAGGATGACAGAGTCGGGAGTCGTGTTGAATATGTCGACTACCACCACGCTCAACTAATTGAACTCGCCCGTCGTCGCGGGCAAGGCCCAGAGCCCGCGAGCTCGCTCTCAGCCACCCTGATCGAGGAGACCCGCCGGCCGAGGCAACGGATCCGTGGGGTGACCGTTGGCCACGGTACAAGGCGAGCGACGACGCTATCGCCGTATCCGTGCGGTTCCAGCACGGGGCGGCCCGCCCGGCCACGGTGCCGGTCGGTGACCCTGAGTGGGCGTCGGGTGCCGGGGGAGCGGTCGGAGCCGTAGCTGCTCTCCGTCTGTCACAACAGTAATCCTTTTCTGTGCTGCTCACAGTGTACTTAGGTCTTTTGGGTGAAAAACTGCTCTAGGTAGCGAACACTCTTCGTCGACTATTTCCCGTTGTTCCCCCATTAGTGGTAGCCTGATCGTGAGTGGCCCCACCGCTGGGGACTTGATCCACTGCTTGACTGAGAGCGCGCCGGAGGGACACATGTGGGTGACTCCATGCCATCAGCAGAAGCCAGTGACCGTGTCGACGTGGATCTCGCACGCGCCACGGAGCTTCCAGTGCCCGATCTGCCGCGAGATCTACACGAACGCCGAACTCGAGTGGCAGCCACCGCTCACGGAGCGCGGTGCCGGGTAACGCTGATGCGGCCTGTGGTGTCGTCATGATGACTCTTCGCTGGGGAGCGGGTCGGTCAGCGCTCAGCCTGTAGGTTGTTCTGCACCTAGCATGGTAGAGTAAAACCATGGTTAGTGGTTCGGGGCCGCGGATGACATTGCCGACGCAGCTGGTGCTGCGGGCGATGCTCGACGACCCCACTCAGGAGATGTACGGGTTGGAGATCGGCCGGAAAGCCGGGTTGCCCAGCGGCACCATTCACCCCATTTTGGCCCGTTTTGAGGGGTGTGGGTGGTTGGAGAGTCGATGGGAGGACATCGATCCCGGCCAGGAAGGCCGCCCTCGGCGCCGCTACTACCGGCTTAGCCCCGACGGGATCGAATACGCTCGCGCCGCTCTCGCGCGCGTTCGCGTTCCGGCTGCCGCGAGCCGACTGGGCCTTGGGTTCGCCGGAGGTGCGCCGTGACCCGCCGCGCTACTGGCCTGGATTGGGCTCTCGCCACCCTCGATCGTTATCTCGTCCATGCTGTTGTCGGCGCGATCGACCGCGCCCGCGACGTCAACCCCGCCTCCAATCGTGATCTCCCCCGGGGACTGGAGCTCGCCCGCGACTTAGCTCAGGAACTGGAGCATGCCCGCGACCTGGCCTGGGAACTGGAGCACGCCCGCGCCGGCAACGCCAGCGAGCTCGCCAGCGCCCTCACCCTGGTCCGTGCCCTCGAGCTCGCCCTTACTCGCGACCTCGAGCCCGCCCGACCCGCTGTGCTGGACACCGAACGAGTCTCTGCCCTGGACCACGAACTCGAGCTCGAACATGACCTCCACGTCGCGTTCGTCCGTGCTCCCGCGTTCGTCCGTGCGCTCACCAAAGCTCGCGTCCTCAATGGGGTCCGCGCTCTGGTCCGGGCCTTGGTCTGCGCCCGCGCCTTCGTTGCGCCCAGCAAAGTTGCGACGATCAAAGGCGAGCGGGCATTCGGCAGGGGTGCCCGCGTGGTATTGAGCCCGGCGATGGGAGTGCTGATGGCCCTGGCGGTCCAGGTGCTGCCCGCATCGCGGCAACTGCGCCACCTTGAGGAGTTCTGCGCCGAGCTGATTGAGCTGCGGTGGTGGCAGTGGCCGTGGCACGTGCTGTGCATCCTGGGCACCATGGGGGGACTGCGGCGGGCCCTGAACGAGGCCGCGAGCACGCCCGACGGCGCCCAGGCGCGCCGGGCGAAGCGGTGAGCGCCGTGGCGAGCCGGCTGGCCTCCAGCATCGGGGCGGGCGGCACGATAGTGGCCCTCGCCATTCAACCCACGCTACTCAGCCCGGTCGTGGTGACCATTGCCGCGCTCGGGATCCTACCGTTGCTCTTGATCAGCACGTTGGCGCTGGCCGCAGTGTACTCACCGGACCCGACCCGGCGGAAGAACGCCGGGAAAATCCTGGATCGACTCCTGGGGATCCTGCGCCCACCGCGCTGAGCTGACGGACCAGAGAGGCCGGTGATCATGGCGCGAACGTCTGTGCACCAGGCGGCATCCGGGGCGCAGCCGGACTTCCGGCGGGAACTCGGTGTGCTGCAGCTGATGTTCGTCTCGCTCGGTTCGATGATCGGGTCGGGGTGGTTGCTGGGCGAGTTGACGGCGGCGAGGTTGGCTGGTGGGGCGTCGATCGTGTCCTGGGCGATCAATGGCGTGATCATCGTGTTGTTGGCACTGGTGCACTGGGAGCTGGGTGCGGCCTACCCCCTGAGCGGGGGCACGGGGCGCTGGCCGCGGTTGGCGTTCGGCTCGCTGGCCGGGTTCACGGCCGGCTGGGTGGCCTGGCTGCAGGCCGTGACGATCGCCCCGATCGAGGTCGAGGCCGCGTTCAGCTACCTGGACCACAAATGGCACGGACTGATCAACAGCACCGGGGCGCTCACCCCCACGGGCTTGGGCGCGGCCACCGTGCTGATGCTGCTGTTCACCGTCATCAACATCCTTGGGGTGCGGCGGCTCGCGGAGAGCAACACGGTCATCGTGCTGTGGAAGATCGCGGTGCCGGTCCTGACGGTCGGGGTCTTGATGTGGGTGTCGTTCCACGCCTCGAACTTCACCGCCGGCGGTGGTTTCGCTCCCTACGGTGCCCACGGGGTGTTCGCGGCGCTGCCGCTGGGTGTCTTCTTCGCGTTGCAGGGCTTTGAGCAAGCGGCGCAGCTGGCCGGCGAGGCACGTGACCCGCAGCGCACCGTGCCTCGCGCGATGATCGGCGCGGTGGTCGTGGGCACCGTGCTGTATCTGGGGCTGGAGGTCGCTTTCCTGGGAGCGCTGAACCCCGGCGACCTCGTGCACGGGTGGGCCGACTTAGGCAGCGGCGACTTCGGGCCGTATGCGACGCTGGCCACCGGCCTGGGCCTGAGCTGGCTGACCGCCATCTTGTACGTCGATGCGTTCATCTCACCGGCCGGCACTGGCCTGGTTTACTTGGGCACCTCCGCGCGGCTGTCCTACGCGCTGGCCCACGCTGGTGACGTTCCCCGGGTGGTCGGCCGGATCAGCGGTCGCGGTGTCCCGTACTTCTCGATCATCTTGTCGTTCGTCGTGGGCATGATCTGCTTCCTGCCCTTCCCGAGCTGGCAGAGCCTAGTCAGCCTGGTCACCTCGACTACTGTGATCATGTATGCGTTCGCGCCGATCACCCTGCTGGCCCTGCGCAAGACCGAACTCCACCGCGCGCGTCCGTACCGGCTGCCGGCCGCCTCGGTCCTGGCGCCGCTGGCGTTCGTCGCCGCGAACGAGGTCATCTACTGGACGCCCTGGGCCACGGTGGCGAAGCTGATGCTGATTGTCATCGCTGGCTACGCGCTGTTCGGGATCTCCTACGCGCTGGGCCGCCCGCTGGAGAGCCCGCCACTGAACCCACGGTCGCTGGTGTGGATCCTGCCGTGGTTCGCTGGGCTGGCGGTGATCTCCTACCTCGGGCGATACGGTGGGACTAACTTTATTCCGGAGTGGGTCGACCTGGGTGTGGTGGCCGCGTTCAGCCTGGTGATCTGCCTCCTGGCGGTCCGGCTGCGCCTGCCCAGCTACCCGAGGCTCCCCACCGAGCCAATCAGCTAAGAGCTGGTTACCAGGCCACGGGCAGGGTGTGCGGGGAGCGCCAGATCGAGCCCGTCCGCCACCGCATCTGGTCGGGAGTGACCGCCAGGCGCAGGTGTGGGAAGCGGCGCAGCAGCGTGCCGATGGCGACTTGCAGCTCCATGCGGGCCAGCGGGGCGCCGATGCAGTGGTGAGTTCCCCACCCGAACGTCATGTGCGGGCCGCTGGACCGGTCCAGTTCCAGCTCGTCTGGCCGTTCGAAGACCAGGGGGTCACGGTTGGCCGTGAGGTAGGACACGTGCACCATCTCGCCCTGGCGGATCGTCACTCCGCCGAGCTCGACGTCCTCGGTGGTCACCCGGGGAATGCCGACCCCATGTCGGAATGGGATGAACCTCAGCAGTTCCTCAATGGCTTGCGGAAGCTGGTCGGGGTGTTGACGCAGCCAGGCTAGTTGCCGGGGGTGGGTCAGCAGCGTGTAGGTGACATTGCTGATCTGGTAGGTCGTGGTGTCGTGCCCGGACACCAACAACAGCATGCCCAGGACTGTCAGTTCCTGTTCGTCGAGAAATTCGCCGTCGTCTTGTGCCGTGGCGAGGGTGCTGAGCAGGTCGTCCGCCGGCGCCCGGCGGCGTCGGGCGGTCAGGTCGGCGAAGTAGGCGCGCAGTTCGGCCTTGGCGGCCCGTTGGCCCTCGGGCGCCCCGGTGGACATCAAGACCACCGCGCGGCTCCGCAGTCGCGGCCGGTCCACCGCGGGAATGTCCAGCAACTCGCTGATGGTCGTCAACGGCAGCTGCGCGGACAGGTGCTCCACCAGATCAGCGGGGCAGCCGTGTTCGGTCATCGTGTCGAGCATCGTGTCCACGATCCGCTGGGTGGCGGGACGCATCTGCTCGATGTGCCGGTTGGTGAAGCCTTTCGAGACAAGCTTGCGCAGCCTGCTGTAGGCGGGGGGGTCCATGACGTTGATCGCCTCGGCTTGGACGATGGGTTCCGGCGTCATCCGGGGAAAGTCCCGTCCGATGATCGCCGCACGGCTGAACCTCCGGTCCGTCACGACCGTGCGTACGTCCTCATGACGGGTCACCAGCCACGCTTCACCCTCGCCGTAGGGCAAGCGGATTCGGGCGACCGGGGCCTGCTCCGCCACCTGCTTGAGTGCGGAGTCGAACTCCAGGGCGTCGGGCTTGCTGAAAGGGCATTCCCATACCGCTCCAGAAGTTGTCATGTGAGCCCCTTTCGGTCATCGTCGGGTCGTTTCTCGTTCCGCACAGGTCGATGGGCGGATACGACAGGTAACCGGGCCGGGCTCATTGACAGCTGCCGGTCCTGGGATGGCGCAGTGCGGGGGACAGGGGTCTTGTGGGTTTCCGTCCACGTGCCGAGTGCGATCTCGGCGGTGATGCCGGGTCCGAAGCCCGCGATCAGACCCCGGGCGTTGTCCGGCGCACCGCCGTGCTCGAACAGGCGCCGGGCGGCGTCGAAAACGACAGCGCTGGCGATGTTTCCGTACTCGGTGAGGGTGTCCCTGCTGAAACGGAAAGCGTCGGGCTCCACGTGGAGGAAGCGGCACAGGTCGTCCAGGATCCGCGGCCCGCCGGCGTGCACGATGTAGAAGTCCAGCGCAGAGGCGTCCCAACCGTGCCGCTCGGCGAGGGAGCGCAGGGCGGGCGCGAGGGGCTCCATAGTGGTGGGCACCCTTTTGTCCAGCAAGAAGTGGAAGCCGGTTTCGCGCACGCTGTAGGCGATCCAGTCCTCAGTGTCAGGCACCAGGTGCGAGCCGTTGTGGACCAGGCGAATGCCCGTGCCGCCCTGACCGCGTACCACCGCCGCGGCCACCGCGTCCCCGAACAGGCCGTTGGACAGCAACGAACCAACACCGATATCGGTGGGCTGGTAACACAGCGAGCAGAACTCGCACGCCACGATCAGCGCGTTGGCGTCCGGGTAGGCGGTGCAGAAATCGTGGGCGCGGTTGATGGCCATCCCGCCCGCGGCGCAGCCGAGCTGGGCGATGGGCAGCTGCCGGGTATCGCGGCGAAAACCCATATTATTGATCAGCCAGGCCGTGAGCGATGGCATCATGAACCCGGTGCAGGACACGTAGATGATCAAGTCGACGTCCTCGGGTTCCACGCGGGCGTTGGCTAACGCGCGGCGGACGACCTCTGGCACACGCGCCTTGGCCTCCCGCTCGTACAGCACGTTGCGGGCGTGGAAACCGGGATGCCGCAGCGTTTGTTCGATCGGTTGGACGATATGCCGCTTGCGCACTCCAGTGTTCTCGATCAACCTCAAGACGAGGGCTAGTTTCGGGTGGTCGGCGTGCAGCCTGCGCGCCAGGCCCAAGGTCTGCTCAGCGGTGATCACATACTCGGGAACGGTGACGGCCGGTCTGCACAAGATTGCCATACCGCTCTCTGCCCCCCGGTTGCGATGATCGATGTGTCAGTACCCGTGTACAGCTATCCTCCTTCGTCGACAGCCACGCCAGTAGCCTTTACCGCGCAAGCGGCATCACAGGAGATCGCCCCGTTCCTAATGCGGAAATAATGTAACACGTCATCGACGGTTGTGGCGAGCAGTCTTGGCGTCATCTGTGCGGCCGCCCGCTAGAGGGGATTGCCCGCACGGCGGGACACGGCCTGTTGCGTAAATTTCCCGGGGAATTCCGTAGACACCGCTACTGAGAACCGTGCACGCCACTACTGAGGACCGGCACGGTGGTTCGAACCACATAGCCACGCGCCGGACTTGCCGCGTACCGCCTGTTCGAAATGTTCCCACGCAGCTTGGCACGAAGGTGGCCCACCTCTGATGTGCACATAGGGTAACCAGGAGCTATACGAAGACATTAGCTACGTAATCCCACCGCCGATCGCTACCTAGGCGTTGCCGCCCGGATGAATACGTGCGGGGTGAACTCGCGGTGACTGGGCTGACCGCCGAGCGTTGGGCTACGGCGCGTGAGCGCCTCGCCGGCTTGTGGCAGGACTTCGGGACTTATCAGGCCGTGGTGGCCGCCGGGCGCACCGTCCGGAACCGGCGCGCCCGACCGGGCGACCACGAGCTCGCCGAACTGGTCTTGCTGGAGGGATACCACCGGTTGGCGACGACGAGCCGGGTACTCAGTTTGTGCAGCCCGTCGCGGCAGGCGTTGGCCACGCGGGTGCGCCGGTCCGGGCCGCGACGCCGGGATGCCTGCAGTGGACCGCCCGGCGGTACCGGCAACCTCCCCCCCGCGAACAGTCGCGAACCCCCTCGTCGCCGTCGCGTCGGCGTCGGCACGCACCCGTTCCAGGCCGGTATCAGCCAGTCTCGATTTCTTCGAATGCTTCCTTGGTGAGCACAACACCAGAGAAACCGTGCTTTTGTGAGCAGGGTGGAAACGGTCATTGACGCTTTCGCCGATAGAGTTCATCTTGATGAGCGCACGGTCCGGTTGTTCCGGGGTGAGCAGCGCGCGCTCGGTGAGGTGGTGCTCGCTCGCGTCGCTGACCCGCGGCCGAGGGCGCCGAAGGTGGGAGTGCATGGGCTATGCGGCTTTCGTGGAGGTCGTTGCGGGCGAGCGGGTGACGATGGTGTTCACACTTAACACCATCGTGGACTCATTCAACCCCGACAGTGTCCGCGTGCCTTCTCATCTGTGACAACGCGTCACCGAATCCAGTTTCTGAATCTTTCGGGTGGCACCGCGCAGCGCGTGGTATTTAGTTGAACCTTGCGACATCCTGTAAATGCTGGCCCCGGACACTGCTCGGTCAGCATGAGGTGGGGTCATGACGGATGATCTGAGCGACGTGTACGGGCTGGTCGCGGGGCGCTTGTTGAGTGGGAAGGTCGTCCCCGTTCTTGGTGCCGGCGCTAACCTGTACGATCGGCCACCGGACGTCGGGTACCAGCGGGGTCGCTACCTACCCAGTGGTAGGGAGTTAGCCGAGATGCTCGCGAGATTCGGACGGTACCCGATGGCCGACGTCCCCGACCTGGCGCGGGTGGCGCAGTACGTGGCGGCGCAGCTGGGCGAGAGTTCGCTCTACGACGAGCTCCACGACGTCTTCGACGCCGACTACCCTCCGACTCCGCTGCATTATTTTCTCGCCCGGCTGGCACGCCACACGCGGGAGGCAGCGGCGGCACCACGGGAAGCGGCGGCACGCGAATGCATGCTCATCATGACAACCAATTACGACGACGCGCTCGAGCGGGCGTTCCGGAACGAAGGTGAGCCCTACGACCTCGTCACCTACATCAACGACGTGGAAACGGATCGGGGGTTCTTCCGGCACATCCCGTTCGACGGTGAACCTTCGGTGATCCGGAAACCGAATGAGTACACAGGCCTCCCGCTCGGCCAGCGGACTGTCATCGCGAAGATCCACGGGGCGGTGGACCGGTTCAAAGGCGCGGGCAGCTTCGTGATCACCGAGGACGACTACGTCGACTACATCTCCCGCGCGGATATTGCGCTCTTATTCCCCATCACCCTCGCGGAAAAGCTCATGAAGAGCCATTTCCTGTTTCTCGGCTACAGCCTGCGCGACTGGAACTTCCGGGTCATGCTATACCGGCTGCGGAGGGAGGGCACAAGACGAAAGTCGTGGGCGATCGAGGCTGAGCCGAACCCGGTCGACCAGGCCACGTGGGACGTGCGGGGAGTGGATATCGTGCGCGTCCGGGTAGAGAGCTTTGTCTCCGCGATGGAGCAGCATCTTCCAGCCTTCGCGGAGCCACCGTGACCAGCGCCGCACAACCTCCACCGGTCCCGCAGCCCAGGCTGGACCGGACCGTACCCGACTGCCCGTATGTCGGGCTCGTACCTTTCGACGAGTCTGACGCACCGTACTTCTTCGGTCGCCAGCGCGAGTGTGAGGTCGTCGTCGCGAATCTCACCGCCTCGCGGCTGACGCTGCTCTACGCCGCGAGCGGGGTCGGCAAGAGCTCGGTCCTGCGGGCGGGTGTACTGCCGCAGTTCCTGCGGATCGCCAGGGAGTCCTACGAGGACCTCGGTGTCCCGGACACCGCGGTCGCCTACGTCAGTGAGTGGAGCCTGGCCCCACTCGACACTATCGCCGCGGCGGTGCTGCGCGCGGTGTCCCGGGTGCCGGGCGCAGCACCGGTCGAGGTGCCCGGTCCACCGCGGCTGGGCGTGCCGTGGCTGCGTGAGGTACTGCGGCACTCCGGTGTCGCGGCGGTCTACCTGGTCCTCGACCAGTTCGAAGAGTACTTCCTCTACCACCCAGACGACCACGGCGAGGATGGGCTGGCCGGGGAGCTGGGCCGCATCCTGAGCACTCACGATCTGCCGGTCAACGTCTTGCTGTCGATCCGAGAGGATGCACTCGCCACACTCGATCGGTTTAAGGGGCGGGTTCCCCGGCTGTACGACAACTACCTGCGGCTGGCACACCTGGGACGTGACGCCGCTCAGGCGGCCATCGAGGGCCCGCTCGATCACTACAACCAGGTGGTGCCGCAGGACTCCGCCATGGCGGTCGAGCCCGAACTCACCGTGACTCTGCTCGACCAGGTTCGCTCCGGGCACCTGGTCGTGGCGCCCGAGGGGATGGCTTCCGGCCCGGCGGCGGACGGCCGGGAGGACATCGAGACTCCTTATCTGCAGCTCGTGCTGATCCGGTTGTGGGAAGCCGAACGTGCCAGCAGATCGGCGGTGTTGCGCCGCGGTACGCTTGATGAGCTAGGTGGGGCGCAGACGATCGTGCAGACCCACCTGCACACCGTGATGGCCGGGCTCCCACCCGAGCAGATCGAGGTCGCCGCCGAGGTCTTCCACTACCTCGTCACCACGTCGGGCTCGAAGATCGCGCTGACTGCCCAGGACCTCGCCGACTTGTCGGGTGAGCCGGTCAGTTCCGTCCGGGAACTCTTGCGGTCGTTGTCCGTGGGGCGGCGGAGCATTCTGCGGCCTGTCCCGCCACCGGCTGGAGTGGCCGGGCCGCCCCGCTACGAGATCTTCCATGACGTGATGGGCGCCGCGGTGCTCGACTGGCGACGCGACTACGTCGCGCGGCGCGCGCAGGCCGAAGCGTCGCGCACGCTCCTCGCCGAGCGGGAAAAAGCCGCAGCTGAGCGGGAGAAAGCCCAAGCTGAGGCACAGGCCACTCGCCGGCGGTTGCGCCAGACTCGTCTGCTCGCGGCGGGTCTCGCGGTCGTGCTGCTGATAGCCGGCGTGCTCAGCGTACGTTCCTACTACGATAAGCGTGATCTGCGGGAGCAACGGTTTCTGTCCGCAGCTGCGGAGTACCGCGACGAAAACCCCGCCGAAAGCCTGCGCAACGCGGTCAAAGCCTATCGAATCAACGTCGATGAGGATACTCGCGAGGCGGTACTGACCGCGGCGTCGACTCCACACGGCGACATGATCGCCGGGTTCCCGGGCAAACCGAGGGTGGCGGGCATGGTGGTCACTCAAGACAAACAGCACGTGGTGACCTACGACGCCCAGGGCGGGATCCGAGTTATCGGCGAGGACGGGCAGACCACGAAGGTGGCGAAGGTCTCCCACCTCCCCGGAGCCGTGGACAGGGCGGCTGTCTGCCCAAGCGCATCGCACGTCGCTCTCACCGACGACCAGGGCCACGCCGCGGTCAGCACTGTGGGGACCGGGGCGCAGGTCGGCCTCGCGACGGACGGATCGCCGGTCACTGATATCTGGTGTCTCGATTCGTCCCCCGACAACCTTGTCCTCGTGCGGACCTCCTCGGGCCTCGCCGCCACCTACAGCGCGACGACCGGCCAGCGGGTCGCTCGCTTGCCGGGAGCTGTCTCCGCGGCGAAACCGACTGCCGACGGACAGATAGTGACCTCCGACAGCGACTCTCGGCTGCGGGTCTGGAATGCGCGGACCGCCGAGAAGGTGGCGGAGTCATCCCGGCTAGCTGGACAGATCCGCGCTCTGCAACCCTACGGGCACGAGGCCGTCGGCGTCACCGATGACCGCAACCTCATCAGGTGGAACTGGCGAGCGAGCCCTGAGCCGAGTAAGTATCCCATCAAAATGATAAATAGGTTGTCGATCGTGACGGTGAGCGAGGATACTCACACGGTCGCTATCGTCACAAACAAGGCGGTCACGACTTACAGCCTGGATAACGGCTCCCTACAAGGTTCTGTGCCCAAGCAACCCAGTTGGTTAGCTGACATGATGCTCGATCCCGGCGGCCGGTGGATCGCCACAGCCGGGAACGATGGGCGGGTTCGAGTGTGGCCCACGAAAAACAACGGGACCCCGAGCAGAGCCACCTACGAGTTCATCGCAAACCCCAGCGGCGTCAGGAGGGTAAACTACCTGCGTGACGGCAAAGTCCTGGTCTACCTCGGCCGCGACGGCACCGTGTGGCGATGTCCCATCCCTCAGATCCCGCGATTCGATCTAGGTGACTGGGTGCTCAGCCTGGACATGAGCGTGGACGGACGATGGCTCGCCGCGGCGAGCGCTGATGGCAAAGTCCACATCGTTGATCCCGCGGGTACCTCGAACGTTCCGGTAGCGACGGTACCGGTGAGCAGCCCGGTCAGATATGTGAAATTTGATCCGACAGATCCGCGCCGTATCGTTACCCTCGCGCGGTCCGAGAAACAGCCAAAGTGGTGGCGCTGGGACGGCGGTCAAGGGGCCGAATGGCTCCCAGAATTCGAGACCCCGCCCCACCCCTTCGGCTCCTTGGCCGGCCTCGATATCAGCCGGGACGGCAAGCGGGTCGCGGCGGGAGACGACCGCGGCAACATTTATCTCTGGGATGCGCACACCGGTAAACTCAACGACACGATCATCGGAGATCACGCGCTCATAAACTCAGGATCAGCCCCATCTGGAATCGCTTTCGATCCCTCCGGGAAAATGCTCGCCGTAACCAGTCCCAACGGGGTTCTTCTCACCAAGCTAGACGCCAAGGAGAGACCCACGCTGTTGCCACTTCCCGACGCGACCTGGGTGGCGTTCGACCCGGGCGGCAAGCACATCGTCGGCGCGGCCAGAAATAGCGGCATCCTGCGTGTCTGGACCCGGGACGGCCAGCTCGCTCCCGACCACGAGCTCCACGCCCGGGGAGGCACAGTGGGCCGCCCGTCGTTCAGCGGTGACGGCCGCCTGGTGGCGGCGGGAACCGGCGAGGGGCTCGTCGAGGTGTGGGACGTGGGCTCCGGTCGAAGAGTGACGCTCGCCCGACAACACAGCGACCTGGTGAACGACGTGCTGTTCCTGCCCGGTGGCCAGTCGCGACTGGCTTCCGCGAGCGACGACTCGACCGTCGCGGTGTTCAGCTGCGAGGCGTGTGACGATCGGGATGCCGTCATCCGGGACGCTGAGCGCTGGGCGGGCAGCGTGAACTGACAGCGGCGCCACTACCGCATTGGTGGCCTCTCTGGGAGAATGACTGTCTATGGCCGGGGAGTTCAGGACGCGAGGTCGAGTTCTTACGGCACTCGCCGGGTTCTGTGGCCTGTCTCTTGTGCTGGTGGGCTGCGGTCCGAGCACCACTAACGCGGCACTGTCCGCATTGGCTCCGTCGGGGGCGAGCTGCCCGCAGGTGCAGAGCGCGTCGTTCGACAAGACCACATTCGTCTCGCACGCGGGGCTGGGTTTCGGCGCGTTTCACCACTTCATCTATGAGCCGTTCAGATCCGGCGAATTCACCTCGGGCAGCCGGAGCCAGGTGCGCTACCTGGCTGAGGCGGGTATGGCCGCCGCGTTCACGGCGCACGAGCTGCGGCTGGCCAAGCGAGCTGCCGAGGCCAACCCGACGCTGTGCCGGGCCGTAGCCGCCCCGCTGAACGACGCCGCGGCGAGCCTGCAACGCCTCGACAACCGGCTCAGCTCCGGCCAAGCCAGCGGCAGCGACATCAACCAGGTCAACACAACGATCGATCAGGCGCAACACGGCTCTGCCCAGGCCGGAATACCGGTCGCCGACCACATCCCCTCAACGCAACAACTCGCCCACCCCTCATGACACCCGCCACCCGCTCAGAAGAACTCCAGACGCACGGCCGGGTCGTCCGGCAGGACCACCGCGCGCGTCCCGGGCCGCCAGTTCACCGGCAGCAGGATGTACCGGCCGTTGGCCCGCACCAGCAGGCGCAGCCTGTCGTAGCGGTAGTAGCGGCTCCCCTGATCGCCGATCAACACAGTCTCCCGGACCCCCGCGTCCTGGAGGAACAGTGGGTGCGGCGAGAAGACGACGACACCCGGCAGAGACGCCGGTTGTTGAGCGATCTTTTCACCGTCGTCAAAGCCATTATTCTGGGCGTAGATCGCCACTGACCAGAGCAGGGTGAGGGTCAGAAACGCCGCGAACGTGACCCGAGTGACGACGTCGATCACCTCACTGCCGCCGAGCGGACCGAGCTCCGCTCCGCTTGGCCCACGCCACAGCGCGACGGAGTAGCCGATGAGCAGGACGCCCAGCCCGAGCGACAGGGGGACGAGCGGCCACGTGACCGGGTAGGTGACCACGCCAAGGAATCCGAGCAGACCGACGACGGTCAACGCCGTCCCGGTCGCGACCAGGGGCAGGACCGTCCGCTTCCGCCATCGAGGCTTCGCCATCACCCGCACCAGCCCGAGGTGAGCGGGTACCGCGACCAGGATCGCCAGCAGGAGCAGAGTCGCGGGCTCAAACGTGTCGGCGACGCTGTCGAACAGGTAGTCCTGGACCGAGAACCCGAGGACTCGGTGGTCGATGCCGAACACCGAGTAGATGGCGCTAGCCCTGGCCCAGCCGAAGTACACCAAGAGCGCCGTGATCGCGGTGGCCGGCACGACGATCTTGCCGGTGGCATGCGCCATCCGCGCCAAGCCCTCAGCCGTCCCCTCCCGCTTGCCCTGCTCCTCGGTCCCGTCCGCCATCACGAGTTCTCCGATCATCGTGACGGAGCGTCTGTCTGCGGTTTGTCTTTCTTCACATTTTTGTCATCTTTCGGCGGATTATCACTCTTCGGCGGCTTATCTCCCTTTGGCATCTTGCCATCTTTCGATGATTTATCGTTTTTCGACGATTTATCATCTTTAGGTGCCTTATCGTCTTGTGGTGCCTTATCGTCTTGTGGTGCCTTGTCGTTCTTTGATGACTTGTCGTCTTGTGGTGACTCGCCGGCCGTCGGTTCGGTCGACGGTGGCTTCGGCGGCGTGGCTGGGGTGCTCGTGACCGGGGGTGTGCCGCATCGCGCGAGGGAGCTGGGTCTTCTCGCCGCCGCACACGATTCCTTGATGATCACATCCGTCTTGCCCGGATTGACCAGCAGCGCCTTGCGGAGCGAACGCTCGGCCGCGGCGTCGTTACCGGTCCGCGCGTACCCGATGGCTTGCGCCCGGTAGATCAACGTGGCCATCTCCACCCGCACGTCGTCCGGCACGACGTTGATGGCGCACTCACCTCGCTGGAGTGACTGCAGCCCCACCCCGATTCGGTTGCGGCTGACGTCCGCGACGCCCTCGACGGCGTCGGCGATACATGTCGTCACCCCGTCCTCCCCCGGACGAGCATCTCGGCGAGCATCTCGACGCGCCTGCTGGGCCGCCTGTGCGGCGGCGTCGAAGTTCCCTGCCTTCAGGTCCTGGTTGGCCTTGCGCAGGAGCACTCGCGCGGGGTCGGGAATGCTGCTACCGCCGGTGCGCGGGACGATCGAGTCGATCGGGATGACCGGGACGGCCGTATCGACCGGCTCGTCGCTCTTCCCGCAGGTGGCGGCGAGGAGCGCGACGACGGTGACCGGTCCCAGGAGCGCCGCCGCGAGCGGCTTCCGCGCGGCGACCCCGAGGGCAGCTCCCCTCGGCCCCCTGGACCAGCGCACAATGCACCTCCTGCAGGGAACGAGTCACCGACAAGGCCACCAGATACCTACCGACGGTGGATCCGCGCCAACATGCTTGATGAGCGCCAGGTTCGCCGCTGGCTGGCCTGGCGGAGCTAGACCCTGCTCGCGCTGACCTGCCCGTGCCAGCCACGCTCGGCGTGTTCCGGGTGATCCGCGACGGGATACCGGTTCCGGCCAGGAGCATACCCGCGACGACGCTGAGGGCCGCTTGAGCCAAAACTAAGATCATCATATGGAAACCTTAAGATCATCTATAGGTTGCCGGATTAGCTTTGCGACTGTTGTTCACAGCCACCCAGATTCCTCGGGAACAAGGTTGTCGCGGAAAACCATCACCTGGAGCTATTTATGGCGGACTTCAACTTCAGCGTCTTCACTGGCGCGCGAGGGACCAGCGCGGATGTCTCCGAGCTGAGCGGGGTGCTGGACAGCGCTCTTCGCGATTCGGGCGAGGCAGGTCGCTGGAATGTGTCAACTGGCGGTTTCTGGTGCTGCGCAACCCCCCATGACCATGTCACGCGATCACAGGGGTGGAAGCTTCACCTGTCGGCAACGGTGTCATCCGCCAAAACGGTGCTCGCTCGGGCCCTTCCTCTGCTACTCAAGGACGGCTCTGCCTTCAAGTTCGCGAGTACGCTCGAGCACGTTGCCCAACTCAACGCTCGCCACACCCCCCGGGGGCATTCTGGAAAATTTATCACTGTCTATCCAAAAACCGACCAGGACGCTGTTCGGCTTGCCGAGGCGCTGCACCAGGCGACAGTAGGCCTTGCCGGGCCTCTTATCCTCTCGGATCGTCCTTACGTGCTGGGAAGTCTCGTTCACTACCGTTACGGCGGATTCATTGAAGACCGGAGGCTCTCGAACGACGGTTTGTACACGTGGATGATATCCGATCCAGAGGGTAATCCTGTGGAGGATCGGCGTGTCGGGCGGTACTTGCCGCCGACGTGGGCACCATGTCCGTTTCCCGATCTGGAAGGGAACGTCGTCTCGGGCACGGGCAGCGGCCAGGGGGGCGTACTGGTCGCAGACCGTTTCCTGGTGCGAGAGGCGATCCGCCATATCAACAAGGGTGGCGTCTATCGAGCGGTTGATACCCACACTGGCGCCGATGTGATTATCAAAGAGGCACGTCCCCACGTGGGTGCGGACGACACCGGGAAAGATGTGCGGGACCTGCTGCGGGCGGAGGCCCGAGCGCTCGAGAAAGTGGGGCCGCTTGGAGCGGCGCCTCGGATGCTCATGCTCTTCGAGGAGAGTGAGCACCTTTTCCTCGCCGAAGAACTCGTGCCGGGAGTGTCCCTTCGCGAGTGGGTGCTCGACCAGATACGTCACAACGGGTGGCGCCGCAATGTTCCCGGCACTGTGGAGATGGCCGACCGCCTGGTAGAGCTCATGGGTGTGGCCCACAGCGCCGGCCTCATTCTCCGGGACTTCACCCCCAGCAACATCATGGTGCTTCCCGACGGGCAGCTGCGGCTCATCGACCTGGAGCTGACGGTGTTGGCCGGGGAGCAAGAAAAAGCGCTGACGGGCGCAGGCACGCCAGGCTATGGCGCTCCGGAGCAGATGGCGGGTGGGCCGGCGGCCGTCGAGGCCGATTACTACAGCCTCGGCGCCACCATCTGTTTCGTCGTCACCGGCAGTACCCCTGATTTCTTGGCGGAGGTGCCGAAGACGCGGCCATTGCGGGAGCGCCTGGCGGAGTGGCTGGAGGTCCGGGAGGCGCCCGACCCTCCGACGGCTATCCGCGCGCTGATCCTTGGCTTGATGGACGACGAGCCTGGGTGCCGTTGGACAACGGCCGACGCCAGGGATGCGCTCGCCGCGGCGCGGAAGCCCGCGGGGCGACCATCGCGAAATCGTTGCTCGCCAGAGCACGACCTTGAGAGCAATGACGGTCAACGAAGTGACGAGCTGTGGCGCCGCGTCGTCGATGACAGCGTGAGCTACCTCCTCGCCTCAATGAACCCCACTGACGAGGAGCAGTTGTGGCCCGTGTCCTGTGCTCACGGAGCCGCCGATCCTTGCGCTCTCCAGCTCGGCGCCGCCGGGATTCTTGGTGTGCTCACCAGATGCTTCGCGCTCACCGGCGACCGGCGCCTGCCCGAGGCAATCACCACCGCGGGCAGATGGATCGACCAACGGCTGCGGGCCGACGGCAAACGACCCCCCGGCCTCTACTTCGGCGAAGCGGGCATCGCGTGGTCACTGTATGAAGCCGGGCAGGTCCTCGGGGACGACCAGCTGACCGGGCGGGGCCTTGCCCTGGCCGACACACTCCCGGTGTCCACGGAGAATCCCGACCTGACCCACGGCACCGCCGGGATCGGGCTCACGTTCCTTCACTTCTGGCTCCGCACGGGCAACGAGGAGTTCGCCCAGCGCGCAAGCAAGTCGGCCGACGAGCTCGTCGCGTCGGCCAGTGAGGAACCGTCAGGCATCAGCTGGGGGACGCCGGCCGCATTCGAGTCACGCCTGGCTGGGGGGCGTTATCACGGATTTGCCCATGGCACCGCGGGTGTGGGCTATGTCCTGCTCGCAATGGCACTCACCACTGGCCGGTCTGACTGCCTGGAGCTTGCCTACCGCGCCGGAGAGACGCTCACCGCGAACGCCATTGTCAATGATGGCGTGGCCCAATGGGGCGCCGGACCCGGTGATGACGCGACCGCCCCGTACTGGTGTCACGGATCCGCGGGAATCGGAGCCTTCCTCATTCGGCTGCACCGCGCTACGAGGGACGACCGGTTCCTCAAGCTCGCTGAGATGTCGGCCAGGGCGGTGATGGAGAACTCGTGGCGGGGAGTGCTCGGGCAGTGCCACGGGCTCGCGGGCAACGGCGACTTCCTCCTCGACATGGCCGAGGCCGCTGACGGCCAGCGATACGAGGCCATGGCCCATCAGCTGGCCCGTGTCATCCTCGCCAACCGCGCCTACCGTCAGGGTCAGGTCGTGTTTCCTGACGAGCGCGGATTCCCCTCCCCGGCGTGGGCGGACGGCGCCAGCGGGATCCTGGCCTTCCTCGTGCGGCTACTGTACGGCTCCCCCCGCCTGTGGATGGTCGACTCGCCGCGCGACGGGAGCCGGCCATGATCACGGTTCCTCCGGAGGCCATACTGATCATCTTAAACCGCGCCAGCTTCGTCTTCTCGGAGAACGGCCGGTACGGCACCTGCCTGACAACGAGCGACGAGGACGTGGCTCTCGAGAGCTGGGCGTTTGCTTCGGAGGAGGCACGGGGTCAGACGATCCCCGACGTGGTTGTCGACGGAGGAACGCACGCCCTACCCCTCGACGACGGACGAATCCTTCTCTTTCACAGAGGTGGCGCAAGCTCCTCTCACAGACACGAGATCGCGTTACTGCAGCCTCGGGGTGGCGACTTCAGCGTGGAAAAACTCGGCGCGATCCCCTCGCTGTTATGGGGCTACCTCCTACCGAGTCCGAGCTCCGCCCAGCTCGGGTTCGTCGTCGCGCTTGATTCCAGGTATTCGACGATCTGGCGGCTCTCGGCCTCGCCACCGCGCATCGAGCGTGTCGCGCAGGTTCCGGGCTCGCTCAACGGCGGCGTATGGCTCGACGGCGACGCACGCGTCTTGGCGATCAACCAAACCTGCGGCAGTGACCGTTCCCACAGCATCGCCGTCGACCTTGCCCAGGGATCGTGGGAAACCATCTGGTCGAGGTCCGTCACCAGCGCTGATCGAATCCTACTCGGCAGTCTCCGGTCGAAGATTGTCATTGTCGCTACCACGGTGTCTGGCGAGGAACGGCTTGGCTGGGCGACCCTTGGTGACCCGACCGTGCACTTTCCCGATATCTTGCACCGACCGGGCTATGAGCGCCGAGCCCTGGCTCTGGATGATCGCGGTGAAAGACTGTTGGTGCACGAGATAGCGGGGGCGGTATCCCGGTTGTTCGTCTACACCCCGGCGCAGGATTCGCTCGTGCCTCTCACCGGCCCGCCAGGCAAGATCTCACCTCCCGCCTGCTGGATTGGGGGCCTCGTCCGGTTTCGATTCTCGGCTCCCACCCAACCTCCCACGCTCGCCACCGTGCGGCTCGGGGCGGTGCCCCGGTGGTCATTGAGCCGAGATCATGACGTTGACGGCCACGTCGCCGCGCCACAAGCCGAGCTGATCGAGATCAAGGGTCCAGCGGGATCCATTGAGGCGATCGTCTACGGCGGCACTGACTGGCGAGCACGCGAGCACGTGGTGGTTGCGCTGCATGGCGGACCGCTGTCCTCATGGCACTTCGGGTTCGAGCCGCTCTTCCACTGCTTGTCAGCGCACGGCGTGGCGGTGGTGGCACCGAACTACCGCGGCAGCACCGGGTACGGCGAGGAGCATCTGCGGGCGGTGATCGGCAACTGGGGCGGCCCAGACCTCGACGACGTGCTCCACCTGGGTAGAAACCTGAACAACGACAGAAGACTCCGTCAATTATCCAGGCCGGTTGTGCTGGGTGTGAGCTACGGGGCGTTCCTGGCACTGCTCGCGGCGTGCCACGCGCCGGAGTCGTGGTCAGCATGCGTCGCACTCGCCCCTTTCCTCTCCGGGCCACGCTTCTATGACAACGCAAACGTCGCGGTGCGACATCGCATAGAACAGTTGGGCGGACTGCGGCGGATCGAGGATGGCATCGGGCAGCGAGATGTGCTGCAAGCCTGCGCCGCGCTGACCGCACCACTGCTGCTCATGCATGGCGCCGCGGACGACACGATACCCGTGGAGCAATCGAGAATGCTGCGGCGGCGTCTCCTCGAACTGGGGAGGGCCGAGGGCGTCGATTTCGAGTATACTGAAGTCGACAGCGACCACGGCGGGCTGTTTCAGCGGAAGACGCTGAGCCAACGGGTAGTTCGCTTCTGTCTCGATCGTTCCAACCTGGACAGTAACCGGCAAGTAGCGGCCCTCGCGGCCGACGCCGGATAAATGCCTCTTCCCACTGTGTTGGGAAGTGGAAAAAGTAATTCAATCAACAAAAGGAGATGACAACGATGAACAGCTTTAACCTGGTGAGCTCGTTGCATGCGCTGACTGAAACCGACCCGGTCGAGGTCGACGGCATCCAGTTCGGTGGTGGCGGCGGTGGTGGTGGCGGCACCTGCGATTCGGTGTGCGTCGCTCTTTCTATCGTGGTCCAGACCGTCTGCGCGATCAGCTCTACTTGCTGCTAGCAGCAATAGTTGCAACTAGCACCACGCAGTAGTTGAAATAGGACACCTGGGCACGGAGGCGGTCTGTGTCCGCCTCCGTGCCCAGCCGTCTACTAGAGCTTAGCCAAACCACACTCGGGGGACCACGGAGTCCGGCGTAGGTATCTGGCCGGCATGCGAGAGTGAAGAGACTGGCGATGACCTCATCTGAGTCCGATAGCCGGCTGGCGAGGACGCTGGCCCAGTTCGCGGGACCACAGGCGTCCACCGGTGCCCTGCGGGCCTCGGGCAGCAGGCTGCTCAAGCAGGGTGTGCGGCAGTCCCCGGGGATGGCGGCCGCGTTGACCGTAGTCACGCTTGGTGGGGTCGTCACCACGGTCTTGACGCCCGGCGTGTTGGCGGCCGCGATCGATGCCGCCACCGAGGGAAGAGGACTGGCTCGTGCGCTGGTGATGCTGGCGGTCCTGATCGGTGCGTCCGGCACGCTCAATGCCCTGGACGGTCTGATCGGTGCCTACTACGGCAGCTCGCTGACCGCTCAGCTCCGCCACCGGCTACTGGGCCGTGCACTGGCGCTCGGGGTCCCTGGCCAGCGGCGGTTTCCGGCTGGTGACCTGCTGTCTCGGTTCACCGTCAACGCCGGGACTCCGGCCAGCTTCCTTCCCTTGTTGCTGTCGGCGGGGTCGACCCTGCTGGTGGCCCTCGGGGCGGTCGTGGGGCTGACGCTGATCGACTGGCGTCTTGCCGTCACGTTCCTGCTCGGCGTGCCGCCAGCGATAGCCCTGGTCCGGCTGTTCGTCGCGCGGGCAGGCACTTCGTTCGTCCGCTACCAGGAACTGCTGGCGGCGGTCATGACGCGGCTGCTCGATGCCCTGCGGGGAGGTCGTACCATCCGCGCCAGCGGCACCTCCCAGCAGGAGATCGACCGTATCCTGCAACCCCTTCCTGAGCTGCACAACACCGGGCGGCAGGTGTGGGTGGCCCAAGGCCAGGTCAGTTGGCGGCTGGGGCTACTCACCCCGATGCTGCAGGTGCTGGTGCTGTCAGTGGGTGGGTTCGCGCTGACCACTGGCGAGATCACCGCTGGTGAGCTAGTGGCGGCCGCGTCCTATGCCGGCATGGCCCTGGGCGCGGTCGGGTTGGTGGACGCACTGGTCTCGCTGCTGAGCACCCAGGTGGGGGCCGGCCGGGTGGGCGAGGTCCTGGAGGCCCAACCCGCGGTCGCGCCACCTCTGGCGGTGGTGCCAGTTCCGAAGGGACCGGGCCAGCTCACACTGCGCGACATCAGCGTGCGGATGGGCGAGCGGATGATCCTCGATCAGCTCAACCTGTCGGTGCCCGCAGGCACGAGCGTAGCCGTCGTCGGACGATCGGGCACCGGGAAAAGCGTGCTGGTATCCCTGGCCGGACGGCTGCTTGACCCTGACGCGGGGGAGGTGCTGCTCGACGGAGTTCCCGTCTCCCGGGTGGAGCTCACCGCCCTGCGGCGGACCGTGACCTACGCCTTCGAGCGCCCCGCACTGCTCGGCGCCACCGTGCACGACATGATCGCCTACGTTCGGCCCGAGGCATCACGAGCCGAGGTAGCGGCAGCGGCCGCGATTGCCCAAGCCGACCGGTTCATCCGGCTGCTACCGGAGGGCTATGACACCCCGCTGGCTCGAACCCCCCTGTCCGGAGGTGAGCTACAACGGCTGGGGCTGGCCCGCGCTATCTTGATGGACGCTCGGGTGATCGTCCTCGACGACGCCACAAGCAGCCTCGACACCGCCACCGAGGTGAAAGTGGCACAAGCGCTCGAGCGGGTGTTATCCGGGCGGACCTCTTTAGTGGTGGCCCACCGGGGTTCCACCGCAGCCCGAGCCGACCTAGTGGCGTGGCTCGACGCTGGGCGCATCCGGGCGCTGGCTCCGCACCGAGTGTTGTGGTCAGACCCCGACTACCGGGCGATCTTCGCCATCGACGACAACGTCGAGGAAGAGGACGAGGACGGGACCACCGCTATCCTGGCCGCGAGAGACGCATGAGCCTGCTGGCCGGCGGACGGTTGCTCCGCCATCACCTGTCCTCGCAGCCGCGGGCGCTGCGCCACCTGGCGGCATGGTCAGCTCTTGAGGCGGTGCCCTCTTTTGTCTCCGGGCTGCTGGTGGCGGGCGCCATCGACCGGGGCTTTCTTACCGGGCGGCCGCTGGTGGGATTCGGTTGGCTCGCGGTCCTGGCCCTGCTGCGGCTGATCGGTGCCCTGGGCACCCGCCAGGTTTACCCCTGGCTTGCCGCGATCATCGAGCCGCTCCGCGATTCGCTGGTTACCGCCGTCGTCACCGCCTCGCTCACGCGGGCGCTGCGGGGCGAGGAGCAAGCCAGCGGATCGAGCGTCTCGCAGGCCACCGTGCAGGTGGAGACGGTGCGGGCGCTGCTGTCCAGCTTGCTGCGCAGCACTCGCCAGATGCTCTCGGCCAGCATCGCGGCCATCGGTGGGCTGGCGGTGCTCTCCCCGCTGCTCGCGCTGGTCGTGTTCTCGTTCGTGGTGCTGGCTCTGGATGGGTTCGCCCTACTTCTCCGCACCCTGGTGGTGCGCTACCAGGCGGTCGTGCTGTGCGGAGAGCAGATCGGTGTGGCCGCCGCCCCGGTGGTGGAGGGAATGCGTGACGTCGTTGCGTACGCGGCGGAGGCCCGCGCGGCACGGGAGGTGGGACAGGCCGTCGATGCCGAGGCCGCGGCGTTGCGGGCCTTCGCGAGGGCATCGGTGTGGCGGGTTCCCCTGGTAACAATGGGTGCGCAGCTACCCTTGTTCGCTCTGCTGGCGTTGGCACCGTGGCTGGTCGCCCACCAGCACCTGACCGTCGGGCAGGTCGCCGGCGGTGTCATCTACCTCCTCGGTGGGCTGCAGCCGGCTATTCAGATCCTGGTGAACGCCGGGGGCACGATCCTCGTGAGCCTCGGGGTGGTCCTCGCTCGGCTGGCCGAGATCAGCGCCGAGCAGGCCGCGCCCACCGCACATCCACCGGGACCGCGCCCCACAGGCTACGACCTCGCCCTCGACGGCGTGACGTTCGCGTACTCCCCGCACGCCAAGCCCATCGTGGGGAACCTCACCCTGCACCTTCCCGAAGGAATACACCTCGCGGTGGTGGGCCCGAGCGGCGTGGGCAAGTCCACGCTGGCCAACCTGCTCGCCAGACTGGCCACCCCGCAGCGCGGCCAGCTGAGGCTCGGGGGTCTCGTCCTGGAGCAGATCGACGAGGGCTCCCTACGACGTGTGGTGGCGCTCATCCCGCAGGAAGCCTATGTGTTCGCCGGGACCATCCGGGACAACCTCGTCTACCTGCAGCCGCAGGCGACACAGGCCGAGATCGACCACGCGGTGGCCGCCGTCGGCCTCGAAAGAACCATCTCGCGCCTTGGCGGCGACGACACCGAGGTACCGCCTGGCGGGGGCACGCTGTCCCCCGGGGAACGCCAGCTCATCGCCCTGGCCCGGGTCTACCTGTCCCCGGCCCAGGTCGTGATCCTCGACGAGGCCACCTGTCACCTCGACTCGATCGCCGAAGCCACGGCGGAGCAGGCGTTCGCCGAGCGCCACGGCACGCTCGTCGTCATCGCCCACCGGATCAGCTCGGCAATGCGTGCCGACCGAATCCTGCTCATGGACGGGGCAGAGGCCGTCCTCGGCAGCCACGAGCAGCTGCTAGCCCAACACACCCTCTACGCCGACCTCGTCGGCTACTGGGATCACACCATCGCGACCACACACAGGTAATCGACTAGCGACGGCCAGTGCCCTACAGCCAGTAACTCATCACTTCGTGCGGAAATACTCCAAACACGGTGGCCCCGGCCTATAGATTGGATGAACATGACCAAGCAAGCGAACGCGCGTCCAGGAAAATGCGTGGATCACGCGCCAGCGGTCCCGGAAAGGAACGTGTGTTGGTGGTGGCCTGCCGGCGTGGTTGCCGTACTCGCGGTTTCTGCGCTGCTCGCCGTCACAAGCTGCGGCCAACCAACCCCCAACGGCCCACCGGGCAGGAACGCGACCTACTCCCCGCCGACCGGAACTGTGACCTACCCAGAGCCGAACCGCAATCACGTCATCGGCAAAGTCCAATACGACCACAGTCCACCGGTCGGTGGAAATCACTCGTATATATGGCTCAACTGCGGGATTTATGATCTCCCTGTCCCCAATGAAAACGCCGTCCACTCCCTAGAGCACGGCACGGTGTGGATCACCTATCTCCCGAGCTTGTCATCGGCCGAGCTAGACCGCCTCCGAGCGCTGGTGAAGGCGAGCTACCACGGGCCGGACCGCTACGTAATCCTCAGCCCGTACCCAGGGCAAAGCGCGCCGATCATCGCCTCCGCATGGGGAAACCAGCTGACATTACAGACCTCCACCGACCCACGTCTCCAGAGTTTCATCAACTACTTTCGCCAGGGACCCCAGGATTTGGAACGCGCCGGCCGCTGCTCCGGGGGGACCGGGAGCCCCATCGGCTAAGCCCCCTGCGGTGATCCCGCCGCAGCCCACTGGTGGGCGGCGGCGGACACGCTTTCGTCCAGATTGATCACGCTACGACGTCGCCCTGCTCCCCATAGTAATAATTCATACTTTCGTAACAAAACGGACACTCGATACGACTCCTTTGGTAACCAGGAGAGGACGCCGTCAGAGGAGTGATGACATTACCCAGAGTTATCTGCTTCGGTGCACATCTTGCGAAGTCCGTCTGGTGCCCGACGGAGGCGCAAACGTTCACTCAACCCAGGGAGACGGCGCTGAGCCCACAAGTCACGACACCGCCGTCCACGAAAAAAGAAGAGAGACAATCAGGGGGCGATAACGTGACGCTGTCTACCGGGCAAGGCTCATCCAGTCCAGATGACGAGCGAGTCGAGCGCCCGTCGGTTGACGAGCTGCTGGACCGTGTCGCGACGCGCCGGATCTGTGTGGTGATTGGCGCGGCCGGCTGGGGCAAGACCACGGCGGTGGCAGCCTGGTCACGCGACCACCCGACTACGTGGCTGCGGTATGAGGACCATGAGGGCGATCCGGACCGCCTGCTGGCCAGCCTGTTCGGGACATTGCGGGCCCACGTGTCGGTACCCGCGCCGATCCAGGGTACGGCGGAGCCGGACACACACCAGGTGGGGTCCTCGGTAGCGGACATCTGCGTCTGGTTGCACAGTGCCCTGAGCGAAGATCTCGTTCTAGTCCTGGATGACCTGCACGGGCTGCAGCCGGGTAGCTACGCGGCGGGTGTCGTCGAGAGTCTGTGCCAGCGAGCACCGGACCGGCTGCATCTGGTCCTGATATCCCGACATGAGCTGCCGTTCTCCTTGCAGCGGCTGCGGGGTCGCGGTCTTGTCACGGAGATCCACGCGCCGGACCTTGCTTTGGACGTCGCCGATGTCGAGGAACTCCTGCGCAAGACCGTGGGAGAGGATCCGCCTGACCTGCCGAGACGAGTGTGGGAGCACACCAGTGGTTGGGCCACAGCCGTGCACAGCGCGGTGGAGATGTTGCGGCGGGTCAGGACGGATCAGCGCCTGGCCGCGGTGGGACAGCTGTCCCACCCGGGAGAACGGTTCCATGACTATCTGAGCGAGGAGGTCATCGGCACCGCACCGGAGTGGGTTCAGCAGCTGCTGCGCAGGTTGGCGATCTTCGGCGAAGTCCGCTCCATCAGGGAGATCGCGCCCGGACTCAATGATCCGATGACCGCACTCGTCGAGCTGAGCCGCCAGGGCCTCGTACGGCGCAGCGGAGAGGATGGTGCCGGCTGGTCGCTCGTGCGTCCGTTGCGTGACTACTTCACGCATGAGGCGACGCTGTCGGCGAGTGAGCGGAAAGCACTGCACGTAACGGCGGCTCATGAGTGCATCAGGCAGGGAGCACCGGCCGACGCCCTGCGACACCTCCTAGCGGCGGGCGAGTATGCCACCTGCGCCTCGTTCATAGTCGATCATGGTAGCGAGACCGTGGAGAGCGGCCAACCCAACGCCGTGTTGGAGGCCTCTGAGTTGCCTGCTGAGTACCTCGACGACCCGCGGATCCAACAAGTTCTCGGGCAAGCGCAGCAGGTGCGAGGGCAGTGGGCCCAGGCGCTGCAGTACTTTCAACGCGCTGGCTGCGATCGAGACGAGCTAGATCCTGCGCTTTCCTGGCGGGTCGGCCTGATCGCTTTCTCTCGGGGTGAGTTCGCCGAGGTACTGGCGCTGGCCCGGCGGGCCCGACTCGACCGGGAGAACACGCTCGATGAGACGCGGGTGCTGGCGCTCGCCGCGAGCGCCCACTGGATGGCCGGTGATCTCATGGCCATGCGGAAGATGGCGGTTCAAACACGTGCCGCAGCCCGACGGTGCGGTGAGCCACGGGCGTGGTCCAGTGTCCACCACGTCTTCGCCCTCCTCACCGCTACCGAGGGCGACTGGCGGCAAGCCGACGCCCACTGCGCCGACGCCCTGCGTAGCGCCGAGGCGAGCGACGACCTGCTCCAGGTGACATGGACTCGGGCTTGCCGAGCGTTCTACCAGTTTGAAGCGGGTGCGCCGCAGCAGGCGCTGGTTGACTCCGAGATCGCGGTGAGCCTCAGCGAGCGATGCGAGAACCCCTTCGTCATCGCGCATGCGCTGACCACCCGCGGCCGCGCCCGCGGACGTCTGGGGATGTTGGAGGCGGCGGCGGACGATTTCACCACGGCAGTCGACCTTTTCCAGCGTATCGGCTCCCGATTTCTGGCCTGGCCGCTGTGCGGTCTCGGTGATCTGTATCAGACCCGGGGTCAACTGGTTCGAGCGCAGGCGGCGTATGAGGAGGCCCTGGCCCTCGCTGAGCCGTGCCACGACGTGTTCGGCCTCAGCTCGGCGCTGATCGGTCTCGCGCGCATCGGTGCCACTGATGACCCGGAGCTCGCTCGTGAACGTGCGGATCAGGCCGTGGAATTGGGTGAAGGACTTCGTGCGGTCCCGGCATTCCTGGCCCGCGGCTGGGTCGAGTTGATGGGCGGTGACCGACAGGGCGCCTCGGCGGATGCCAACCGAGCTGCCTTGGTCGCGCGGCAACGCCGAGACAACCCCGGACTGGCCGAGGCCATCACCCTGAGCGTGTTGGCCTCGGCCGATCCAGCCGTGGATGCCACCCCGTTGCGGGAGGCGATCGACATCTGGCAGGAGACGGGCTGTCTCCTTGAGGAAGCCGCGACCAGAATCGTGGCCGCTAGCATCGGCGCGCCCATTCCCGATCTCGACGCCTACTTCGCCGAGCAGGTACTTCGCGAACACGGCGTCGACGTCGAGTCGTGGCGCGCCGCTGGACCGCTAGGCGTGCTCGTCCGTTCCGCGCCCGCGGTGTCTATCCACACGCTCGGCGTGTTCCGGGTGATCCGCAACGGGCTCCCAATTCCGAACACCGCATGGAAATCGAAAAAAACCCGAGACCTGTTGAAGATCCTTGTTGCGCGGCGCCGGCCGACCCCCCGTGATCAGCTGATGGAGCTGTTGTGGCCGGAGGTGGATCCGGCCGTGGCCGGCAACCGACTCTCCGTGCTGCTCTCCACGGCCCGCGATGTGCTGCAACCCCACCCCGTAGGCGAGAGTCCATTGGTCACCACCGACGGCGCGGTGTCGTTGAACCCCACTCAGATCAGCATTGACGTCGAGGATTTCCTCACCCAAGCAGCCGCTGCCCTCGACGCGGACCGGGCCGACAAATCAGATGCCACCGCGCGACTCGCGGCCGCTGTCGCCGCCCATACCGGGGATTTCCTCGAAGATGACCCCTATCCGGAGTGGGCCGCCGCAATAACCGAAGAGGTCCGGGTCACCCACACCGCCCTCCTTCGGGCATTGGCTGCGCGGCTGCGCGACTCCGGCGACACCGACGCGGTCGTACGGTGCACACTGCGCCTACTGGAGCAAGACCCCTACGACGAGGAAACCCACCTCACCCTCGTGACGGTCCTGCTCGACGCGAGACGCCACGGCGAAGCACGCCGCCACTACCAGACCTACGCCCGCCGGATGCAGGAAATCGACGTCCCACTGCGCCCGCTGCCGGAGATAACGGTTGAGCTGAGCCCGTTTGAGACGGTGAGCTCACCCGAGCCACCTTCCAGCGCATGCGTCGACCCCACCGGTAGCTAGGCTGTGCTGAAAGTCCTTGCGACGTGATCTTCTGGCATGCGGTGCCCGGGTTCGGGGCGCGGCGGTCACTCCGGCTACCGTGCCCCGGTGGTCGGCTACCGGCTTGGAGACCACCCGAGGAGGCTGCGTGCGCGTCGTGACTACGCCACTGACCCAGCGGGTCGCCGACGAGCTGGGCGTGCCCGAGCGGCAGGTGGAGGCCGCTGTCGGGCTGCTCGACGGTGGGGCCACCGTGCCGTTCGTCGCCCGATACCGCAAGGAAGCCACCGGCGGGCTTGACGACGCGCAGCTGCGCACCCTGGAGGAACGGCTGCACTACCTGCGCGAGCTCGAGGAGCGCCGCGACGCGATCCTGCACTCCATCCGCGAGCAGGGCAAGCTCGACGACGCGCTCGAGGCGCGGATCCTGGCGGTCGACTCGAAGGCCCGGCTGGAGGATCTCTACCTGCCCTACAAGCCCAAGCGCCGGACCAAGGCGCAGATCGCCCGGGAGGCCGGGCTGGCGCCACTGGCCGAGGCGCTGCTCGCCGACCCGACGCAGGATCCACCCGCAACCGCCGCCGCCTACGTCGATCCCGAGGCCGGTGTGTCCGACGTCGCTGTGCCCGACGCCGCCGCCGCGCTGGAGGGCGCCCGCGCCATCCTGGTCGAGCGCTTCGCCGAGGACGCCGACCTCGTCGGGTCCCTGCGTGAGCGGATGTGGTCACGGGGCCGGATGGTCTCTCGGGTGCGCGAGGGCCGGCAGGAGGCCGGCGCGAAGTTCGCGGACTACTTCGAGTTCTCCGAGCCCTTCACGAGGCTGCCCTCGCACCGCATCCTGGCCCTGTTCCGGGGCGAGAAAGAGGGTGTCCTGGACCTGTCCCCGGAGCCGGAG
>JBOHFY010000181.1:0-2887 GCA_050699895.1 Pseudonocardiaceae bacterium | reverse complement strand
GTTCACGGACAGCGCCGACCCCACTCCGAAGCGCACACCACCCACTGGCTACGCCGCCACCGCACCCGCGACCACACATACCACCACCAGCGACAACACCTCACACATCACAAGGTGCCGCTGTCGTGTTAGACATGGCGCAGGGCGACCAGCCTAGCGTTGATCATTTCTTTGGCCGCTTGGCCGTAGACCGCTTGTGTGGAAAGCTGGTGGAAAGTTTTAGCGTAGAGGGCTATTTCTCGTGGTTGCGTGATCGCTAGTTCCGCAGAGATGGTTTCGACGTGGACCAGGCGCTCGTCAAACATGACAAATTGGTTGGTCCATACCTGGTAGGCGGCGGTGGCTGGGATGATGCCCAGTCGCACGCGGGGTAGTGCGATGAACGTGAGTAGGCGGTCAAGTTGGCCGAGCATCACGTGGGTGTCGCCCACGGTGGTGAGGAGGGCTTGGTGGGCGAGGATGAAGTGAAATCGATGATTTCCTTCGTAGAGGATGTGTTGGCGTTGCATGCGCGCGGCAACACCGTCCGCCAGGTCGTCGGGGATCTGGTGGAAGGCGATAAGCTGCGCCATCACGACCGTTGCGTACTCGACGGTGTGCAGAATACCGGGTACCAAGACTGGCTCGTACCAGCGAAATAACCCCGTCTGCGCTTCCAGCGTGAGTGACGCCTGTTGGCGCCTGTGGGTACCTGTTCGGCACACGCGGCGCCACTCGGTGTACATCGATTCAATGTTACGAACGGTGGAGATCAGATCCGGTATCTGATCGGGTGTCTGGCAGTGGCGGCACCAGGTCCGAATATCGTCTTCTGTTGGCGTCTGCTTGCCGTACTCGATCTTGGATACCTTGGAGCTGTCCCACCCGGCCAGTGTGGCCAGCGCCCGCCCGGTCAGCCCAGCGTCTTTGCGCAGGTCGCGGAGCCTGTGCCCGAGAACCTCCCTAGCCTGGACAACCGTACTAGACAACGGATACCGCGTTACATCGAGATGTACTCGTCGTGCGGGATCGCCAGAGCCCACACTTGCTGGTGGGCCTTACGACACTGTTCGATGATCTGCGGGTCGGACACCTGTGCACCGCCCGCAAAACGACCATCGTCTTCGAAGAGGGTGAACACGACCCGATTGTCGTCGAAGAGCCAGTAATCCTCCGGAGGGAAGTCAATCTCCGTGACACGATGACGCGGCAACCAGCGAAGATCATCGCCAGCCTCGATGTTCAATGGTGCCACGGTCAAACCCCAGCGAGTGTAATCGCAGTGCGGAACCGTCACGACACGCACGCGCGTGATGCTCTTGCCCGCCTGTGTTGCCTCCCAAACTAGCCTGAGCCAGGGTTGATGCCAGGAGAAGTCATCAGGCTTTCCCTGCATGAACAGCTCGAAGGGGCCGATCTCCTCGGCAGCACGGTAGGAATCCTTCAGCTCCAAGTGAAACGCCGCGTGGTGGAAAGTACGAAAAAGATTGTCAAACTCCCGGCCTTGCAGCAGTGTCATCAGCGCCACCTTCCCGAACCTTGCCGACTTCGATACACGTCTCGTGACCGGGAATATCCATCTGCGCCAATGCCTGGGCATCACGCACCGCTGCCCCTGACAGGACATTAGGTCCCGTGACCCGTGGCGTGCGGCACCACCGCAAGCTTGGTGTTGGCCTCCAGGTACTCCAACCGGCTCATGGGGATTTCGACGCTGGCCTCGTGGCCGGGCACGCGCCAGCCTTGCACAACGCAGGTGTCGCGGTCGGTCGCGAACAGGGTTGGCGACCCTCCGCCCTGCGTGTTCTTACCCAAGAACGTCAGCCGCACGGCAATAAACCATACGCCTCCCGTAGATAGTTGCTCAGGTTTGCTTGATCATACCCGATGCCCCGGCCGCGCTGCCAAGCGGGCAAGCTGACCAAGGCATCTCGTCTGACTTCAAGCAAACTCAAGCAAACTCCTTGGCGTGCCCTCACCGGCAGCCCTAGCGTGACGCCCTGGCACCCAGGGCCGGGATGTGTGAGCCATCCGCACGGTCGTGGCGCCTGCCTGGCCCCCGAGAGAACACCCACGAAGGCAGACGCCCCTCCCCGGCCGTGTTTCAGGACAAGGCCGTCCCCCGGCCCTGGGGTGCCACCCAGTCACACGAGCACATCAACGAGCCCATCCGGACCCTCGGCTATCTCAGCCGCAAAAAACGGGAGAGGTACCGACCATGCCCAGCTCATACCTGAATCCACGCACATTTGGCTGGTTTCCCCTCGCCGGGCAACGCCACGCCATCGATCTGCGAGACCGCCACGTTCGTCGAGGTAAACCCATGCGGTGCTTATGCGGCGTGACCCACCCCCGAGGTGCCAGTGGTGACGTGGAATGGCTCTGGCCCACCTGTCAACAATGCTGGGATGAGACATGCGCAATCGAAGGACTTCGCCCCTTTCGGTGATCTTCGCGAACACAGCGTCGTACTCACCACCGGCAGGTTCATCAGACTGAGGGTGTTGTGGCGCTCGGGGGGCGGTTCACGTCGTCCTGATGGGGTGATTCCTCGGGGGTGAGCAGCCGGGCAAGCTTTGCTTCCGCGACACGCAGCAGTGGCCCGACAGCGTCGATGTCGATGCCCAGCGCGGTGGCGATGGTGGCGGTGTCGGCCCCAAACCTAATGAGGCTGCGCCTCGGACCGCCGAGGTGGGTGGCTGGGTTGGTGGGTGACGTGGCTGTGGGGTGAGGGCAGGCTGGTGGGGTTGTGCTGGCCGCTGCCTGGGGGTGGGTCATGGCGACTCGTGTGGTGGGTGTGAACGAGATCCTGGATGGGCATGCTGGGTTGGATCTGGAGTGTTTTGACCGGATCTATCTCCATGGGTGGGTGCCGAACTTGGTGGTGCCGGGGCAGGTGGTGGGGTTC
>JBOHFY010000180.1:0-4776 GCA_050699895.1 Pseudonocardiaceae bacterium | reverse complement strand
GTCGGCCTCCGGTACATCGACCTGGTGTGGCTGCATTCCCGTGCCGAGCGGCTGCGCAGCTACGGGGCGATGCTGGTGCCCGGGCTGCTGCAGACCCGGGAGTACGCCGAGACCCTGATCCGCAACGCGGCGGCGGCCGACACCCCGGAGGAGCAGATCGAGAAGGGCATCGAGCTGCGGATGACCCGCCAGCAGCTGCTCGGCGGCGAGGCGCCGGTCGATTTCGCCGCCGTGGTGGACGAGTCGGTGCTGCGCCGGGTCATCGGCGGCCCGGAGGTGATGCACGGCCAGCTCACCCGGCTCCTCGAGGTCGCCGAGCGGCCCAACGTGGAGGTCCGGGTGCTCCCGCTGCGCCGCGGCGCGCATGCGGGCCTGGATGGCGCGTTCGGGCTCTACGAGATGCCCGACCCCTACCCCGACGTGGCCCGCGTGGATTACCTCGCGGGCGCGCTGTACGTGGAGGATGACGCGGCGGTGGACCGGTTCCGGCAGGCGTACTATCAGCTCAGCGCCATGGCGCTCAACGGGAAGGAGTCGGCCACGCTGATCGTGGCCGCGGCGAAGGAGCTGTAATTGGGTATGTCCAGCGGGCCGGCGCGGTGGGGCCCGATGAGCAGGCGCGCATCGACAGGCACATCACCACCCGGAGTGACTCCAACGGCATGAGCTGCGTGGAGGCCGGGCCCCAGCGCCACGGCTCGGGCCGGGTCGCGGTGCGGCACAGCCACCACCGGCACGACGCGGTGATCGTCTACACCCGCGCCGAGTGGACGGCGTTCACCGCAGGCGTCCGCCTCGGCGAGTTCGACTTCCCCACCGACTGACCGACAGATACTCGATCAGTCACCCCCGCCCCCGAGCTGCGGCCGGTCAGCCGAGCCAGATCACCTGAAGCAGGTCCACCCTGCGCTGATCCTTCAGGATCAGGAAGGTGACCAGCCCGAATCCTCGCCCGAACAGCAGCGTCCGCACCGGACCGTCCGGGTTCTCGTCATTCACCAGCTCGCCGCTCCACGGATTGACCTCCAGCAGGGTCCGCAACTCGGCGTAGGAGGCCAGCGTTTCGGCGGGAAGCTGGTCAACCTGCTGCTGTACCTGCTCGTCGGTGTCGACGCGGTACACCTACATGCCGGCCTTGGCGCGGGTGACCGCCAGCGGCTCATCGGCGGAGCTCTCCTCGCCGGTCAGCAACGCCGCCGCTCGGCGGACCACGCGCTGGAAGTCCTCGGGATCGCCCTGGATGAGAGCCGTTCGCCGCCAGTGCTCCAGCGTCCTGAACAACTCCGCGAGGTCCAAGCTCGCGCGGGTCCCGGCCAGCGCCCGTTCGTACGCGGCATCGAACTTGGCCCGGTCCTCAGGCAACAGGGCCGCGCGGATGTGGTGCGGCGAGGCGCCCGGCCGCAAGGGGTGTCCGCTCGACGGCTGCTCGTCGTAGGCATAGGTGGCGGTCACCCCTGACACGATAGCCGAAAGCGAGAACCGGATGGACCTGGAACCCGGCGAAGGGACTGTCAACTCGCGTCCCACACGGCGAGTTCCAGGTGCTTGCGGATCCGTTCGTTCTTAGTCAGTAGTGTCTCATTCTCGGTGAGGGCCTGCGCCGCGATCAGTCGGTCGAATGGATCTCTGGTCCAGACCAGCCCGATTGCGGCGCCAACCACAGCGCCAAACGGGGCGCCGGACACAGTCAGCCCGACTGCGGCCCCTAGCTCCTGGAGCACAACTCCCGGCGGTTGCGATGTCTGACCGATCTCGTGGAGGTACGCCAGTTCCAGTTCGACGATCGGTGAGATGACGAGCGGCTCGCTGTCGAGACGGCGTCGCACAGCCGCTGGCAGGTAGTTGGTATGGCCGGCAAACAACCACGCCACGACGTGGGTATCCAGGTGCATCAGAGCGGACCCGGATCCCAGTACCCCGACCAGTCCGTGTCCACCAGATCGTCCGGATCGCCGACGATGTAGCCCGGGTGCGGGACGAGTCTGGCCAGCTTCGACGGCTGCTCATCGGCGACTATTCGCAAGGTCCGGCCCTTGCGCTGGATCTCCAGTGGCACACCCGTCTCCAGGACCTCATCAAGGAGCCGGTAGATGTTCGTCCGCAGCTGCGACGCGGTCACTTCCATGATCGACCCTCCTCCTCGATCGTACGAGACCATGATATCGTACGTACGATCCATTCAGAGGGACAGATCCGCGAGCAGCAGGGCGTGGTCGCTGCCCGCCGCCGCGGCCTCGTCGGACAGGCGCTCGACGGTGAGTACCTTGAGTTCCGGAGTGGCCCACAGGTGGTCATCGTTCGCGCTGAGCACGTGGTTCAGGTGGTGGGCCGGTCCTGGCCCGAGTAGCGGATCGACGCCCTCCGGTGCCGGTGGGCCGGCGTCGATGCCGAAGATCACCGGGCCGGGCGCGCTGGTGAGCCAGCTGGCGATCCCGGCGTGAAACGCCTGCTGGAGCGCAGCGGCGGGCTGGCCGGAGGGCTGCCGGCCGTGGAAGCTGCACACGGTGAGCAGGTCACCGTTAGATAATGCCGCCCGAGCGGCCACCGTCCGCCAGAGAAACCCGGGGAGCACGGGCTCGCGGACGTCGAAGGGCGCCCGGTCTAGCACTTGGGCATCCAGCAGAGCGGTGCTGGGGACGCCCAGCACGGCGCAGCCCAGCCGGAACTCACTCGCCCTCGGGTTGCACAGGTCGGTGGACAGGGCACCCCAGGAGAACTGCCTCTGCTTACGGTGCATCCGCTCATGCGCTGAGGGGTGCGGCAGCAGCGCGCGGTACACCGGCCGGCCGATCTCCTGGAGCAGCGCGAGATCGGGCTGCAGCCGGCGGAGCAGCTCGACCTTGGCGTCCAGTAGCCCGGTCGGCCGGGAGTCGACGTTCCAGCTCACCACCCGGATGCGCACCGACGCTACCGCTCCGCGCCAGGAGCCCGGTACTCCGCCACCCGGTGAATCTCGGGGACGAAACCCCACACCGACCCCAACCGCCCGAGCTCGAAGTCCCCACCGACCCGCTTGCGGTAGGACGCCTCGAGGATCGGGCGCTCGTCGACCCCCTGGGTCATCGCCAGGCACGGCGGCCGGTAGGCGCAGCCCGAGCAGTGGTCCCAGGAGGGGTTCGGGTAGATCCGCAGCGCGGGATCGGTCATGTCCTGCATTTCCAGAGCCACGGCGACGCCATGCCGGTCGATTTCGAGCTCGGCCCGGGGGATGTGGGTGCGGCGGAAGGATTCGGTGCCGCGCTGCGTCGTGATGCCACCTGCTCCCGGCACTGCCCGGACCTGTACCTCAGACGTGGCTGTAGCGGGCGCGGCCGCGCGCAGCTCGTTGTGGATGGTGCCCTCAAGTTTGGCGAGGAAACCCAACTGCCACGCCCAGCTCCGGGCGAGGGCCTGCTCGTCGAGCCGCATCTGGTCGAGGTCCGGCCACCGCGAGTCGTTGATGATCCGGTGCTCGACGAGCCAGTACAGCTCGTGATCGTCGATCACCACCAGGTCGATCTGGACCCGGAACTGCAGCGGTCGTCCCTCCGGGGTGGTCAGCCCGCAGTCTGGGTCGGCTGGGTCGGGTAGGCAGATGTCGAACTGCGAGGCCACCTGAATCGGGGTGAAGCGGTCGACGTCGCGCGCCCAGTCGAAATAGCGCTTCAGAATGTCTGTGCCCAGCTCCAGGTGCTGCTCCCAGTCCTGGATCTGCTCCCGCGCCAGGTCACGGGTCTGGGTGTAGGCGTCGCGTTGCCGGCGCATTGACTTCTCGAAACCGGCGAGCGCCAGCGGCCGCACGATCGCCCGATTCCAGTCCCACATGCCGGGGAAGTAGTAGACGTCCAGCGCGTCGTGGATCGCCTCGCCGATGTCGAAGACTCGCGCCGGCTCGATCGGCTCGTAGTTCTGCCGCTCCCGGGCGCCGAGGTCCCAGGCCCGCCGACACTGTCGGAACAGCCTGCTCTCCCACGGTCTGGCCACATAGTTCACGCTCACGGCCACCTCCCGCCGCTCGGCTAGGAACCCCGAGCGTACCGTGACGCGCCCCACCTCACGGGTGAGCAGACATCTGCATGTGGTGGTATGCTGATCTGCATGCGGACGACACTCAATCTGCCGGACGGGTTGGTGGCACAAGTCAAGGCCCATGCGGTGGCAAGCGGACAGACTGTGACCAGCCTGGTGGAAGAGGGCCTGCGGCTGGTGCTGCAACAGCACGACATCCGCCTACCCGCTGTGTCGGAACCACTACCCGCCTATGGGCACCCGGCGGGACGCATCCTGATCGACCTCACCGATCACGATGCCGTGTGGGCGACCCTCGACGAGGTCAGGCAGGAGTGATCTTGCCGGACGTGAACGTCCTGGTGTACGCGTTCCGCCGGGAGGCTGAGCATCATGAGCGGTACGCTGCCTGGCTGGCCTGCATGATCGCGGGCGCCGACGAGCTCGCGCTGCACGACACCGTGCTCGCCGGGGTGGCTCGGCTCGTCACCAACCCGAGGATCTTCGCCGACCCGGCCCCGATGCCGGTGACGCTCGAGTTCCTCGCGCGAATACGGGGAGCACAACGGGCCCGCTGGCTGCCCTCGGGCGATGCGACATGGACCGAGCTGGAGCGGCTGGTGCACCACGATCGCGGGCTGCGAGCGAACCTGGTTCCCGACGCGGTGCTGGCCGCGCTGGCCCGCACGCATGGTTGCCAGATCGCGACCGCCGATCGTGGTTTCGCCCGCTTCCCCGGCGTCCGCACCTTCGACCCCGCCACCTAGACCGCATTCAGCGGGCTCAGCG
>JBOHFY010000179.1:0-9100 GCA_050699895.1 Pseudonocardiaceae bacterium | reverse complement strand
AGAGCCGCAAGCCTTCACTCGTGCCGTTGGCCTTGCGGAGGAGTATTTCGCCGGCGGCCCGTCGGACGACGACCACCGTCGTGTCCGGCATTTTGACGCCGCCGAGCTTGTGGGCACAATCGGTGGGTGCTACCGCGAGTTGGCTCGGCATGAGCCGAAATGGTCTCGGAAGTCTCAAGAGTATATTCACGAGGCGCTTGAGCTGCGTCACCCGTCGGAACCTCGGCTCCGCGCTTTCGATACTATTAACCTGGCGCGCATCCAATTGATCGACGCCGACCCGGAACGCGCGTGTGCGCTGGCTCATCAAGCGATTCCGCTCGGGCGGCCGTGGCTGAACGGGCGAGTTGGCGCGGAACTGCGGGATTTCCGTCAGAAAGTGTCACGGTACGCGGAAATTCCCGTAGTGCGAGATACTCGTGATCTCATTCAAGAGCTGACCTCATCGAATGGGTGGATGAAGGGATAGGTGTTGGCGCGAATTGGGATAACCGGTCACGTGAACCTCTCTCGCCGCAGTGTCCCGCTCGTCGCGGAGGCGCTCCGTGATGTCCTGAAGAACTACAACGAGGCTGAGCTGGTTGGTTTTTCTTGTCTAGCGCGGGGTTCAGACCAGATCTTCGCCAGGGTTGTGCTGGAGTGTGGCGGTGCCGTGGACGTGGTCCTCCCGGCCGCTGATTATCGAGAGCGGAAAATCAAGCCCGACAATTTATGGGATGGCAACCCTTCCGGGGGTTACTCGGGTACCGCCGATGTCGTGGCAGCCGCCCGCGAGCGCGGGATACCGGTCACAGTGGTGTGGCCCGATGGTGCGCGTCGCGAGTGACGAGTGAGAGCGTCATGCCTCACCTGTGGTGATCAGTAGCCACCTGGCGCTTGGATCAGGCGCACGAGGTTGGCCGCAGGCTGGTCAGGTGGTACTCGTCGAAGCGGACGTATAGCCCGGTCGGCATCCTGGCCGATGGCCTGGCCGATGGCCTGGCCGTGCTGGTGGCCCGTCAGTGTGACATGCCCCTACGCAAGGTCCTTCACGGCGTCCGTAGCTGCGTGGACTACCTGGCCTGGGGAGGGGCGGGAGACGAGCTCGCCCATCAGATCCTGCTCGAATGGCTCGACCACCGGCGCATCCGCTGGCCCAACACCGCCAACCCGCATCTGATCATCAGCAGACCGCGATGGGCACCGGACTCGATGCACCTGGCCACAGTGCTCGGTCTCGATCCCAAGACCGCGATCCGTTATTTTCGAAGAACGCCACGGTCTGCTCTTCGCCGAACTCGAAGAAGTAGTGCCGGAAGGAATCAGTGCCCAGGTGCGCGACGAGCCACGCCCCGAGCACACCGTGCCAGAACCGCGTGGTGGTGTCCATATCGTCGGTGATCAGAGCGAGGTGGTTGATGCCCCGCCAGACCGAGATTGCTCACACCCAAGCCTGCCGCTTGTCAGCCATCCATGATCGCCAGCAACGCCTTGGCCGCCAGCCGGTAGCCGAGCGAGCCGAAACCGACGATCACGCCGCTGGCCAGCGGGGCGAGCACCGACTCGTGGCGGAACTTCTCCCGGGCCCAGACGTTGGACAGGTGCACCTCGATCCAAGGCCGGGGGTAGTTGGCCAGCGCGTCGCGCAGGCTCCAGCCCGCGATCATCAGAGCGCCTGGGTTGATGATGGCTCCCACCGTGTCGTAGTTGTCCTGAATCGTGCGGACCAATTCGCCCTCACCGTCGTGTTGGAACGAACGGACCTTCCACCACCGATCGGAAACCTCCTCGTTGACGGCGTTCTCGATGTCGGCCAGCGTGTCCGTACCGTACAGCCGCGGCTCACGCCGGCCGAGTATGCCCAGATTGGGGCCGTTCATCAAGAGTAGTTCATCCACCGGGCACCTCACGTACTGGAAGCTGTTGCGAACGGTGAGACAAAGTATGACGGCGTGATTATCGCAAGTTGGCGCGGGATGGTGGATCACTGGCGTCGTGGTCGTCGCGAATAAGGGGGAGCTGAGGGGGTGCTAGGGGGTTGGGGTCGGTCGGCGTCACCGGTAACGTCCCGAATCGGCATATTCCCTTCCGCCCAGGTTGAATGAGAGTTGACAACTATGAGTGTCGATTCACGACAGGTGCTGGAATTTCCTCCATGGCCCCAGTTTGGAGCCGAGGAACGGACTGGATTGATCCGCGCGCTGGAGCAGGGGCAATGGTGGCGCGTGACCGGCACTGAGGTCGACACGTTCGAGCAGGAGTTTGCCGAGTACCACGGTGCCGGGCACGCGTTGGCGGTCACCACCGGGACGCACGCTCTGGAACTGGCCCTCGAAGTCCTCGGGGTCCGCCGAGGCACCGAGGTCATCGTCCCGGCGTTCACGTTCATCTCCTCCTCGCAGGCGGTCCAGCGGCTGGGCGCAGTCGCGGTGCCAGTGGACGTCGACCCGGACACCTACTGCATCGACGTGTCCGCCGCCGAAGCCGTGATCGGTCCGAACACCCGCGCGATCATGCCTGTGCACATGGCAGGTCAGGTCGCCGATATGGACGCGTTGGCGAAACTGTCGGTGGACTCCGGCATTCCGCTGCTCCAGGACGCGGCGCACGCCCATGGCGCGCAGTGGCAGGGCAAGAAAGTCGGCGAGTTGGGTTCGGTCGCGGCGTTCAGTTTTCAGAACGGGAAGCTGATGACGGCGGGCGAGGGGGGCGCTGTACTGTTCCCCGACGCTGAGCTGTACGAGGAAGCCTTCGTGCGGCACACCTGTGGGCGTCCACGCGGCGACCGGGGCTACTTCCACACCCTCTCGGGGTCGAACTTTCGGCTCACCGAGTTCTCCGCCGCCGTTCTGCGTGCCCAGCTGTCCCGATTGGACGAGCAGATTGCCGTGCGGGAGCAGCGCTGGCCGGTGCTGACCGCTCTGTTGGCCGAACTGCCAGGGGTTGTGCCCCAGGGACGCGACGAGCGGTGCGACCGCAATCCGCACTACATGGCGATGTTTCGGATTCCCGGTATTGGCGAGCGGCGGCGTGCCGCGCTCGTCGACACCCTCGCCCGGCAAGGGATCCCGGCTTTCGTCGCCTTCCGTGTGGTCTACCGCACCGACGCCTTCTGGGAGACCGGGGCGCCAGACGTGTCGGTGGACCAACTCGCTCGCCGCTGCCCCAATTCTGAGGCGCTGAGCCAGGACTGTGTATGGCTGCACCATCGCGTGCTGTTGGGTAGCGAGGTGCAGATACACGAGATCGTGTCTGTGTTGGCCGACGTTCTCGCCACCTCGTGACACTCCGCGTCGCTATCGTCGGACTGGGATGGGCGGCGAAGTCGATCTGGCTACCTCAGCTCAGGCAGCACCCCGCCTTCACGGTGACAGCGGTGGTGGATCCCCATCCGGTCGCACAGGCGAGCTTCGCCCGCCAAGGGAGTGACAGCCAGGAGAGCGCCATCCGGGTGCTTGCCGACGTCGATGAGCTGCCAGCGGGCTCGGTTGACCTCGCGGTCGTCGCGGTGCCCAACCATCTGCACTGCGCGGTCGCCTGCCAGTTGCTGGCCAAGGGACTCGCGGTCTTCCTGGAGAAGCCGGTGTGCCTGAGTTCCGGTGAGGCAGACCGGTTGGCCGCCGCGGAGCACTCCGGAGGCGCGGTGCTGCTGGCGGGCAGCGCCACCAGGTACCGGACCGACGTCCGTGCCCTGCACAGCCTCGCCGAGACACTGGGGCAGATCCGGCACGTCGAGCTGGCTTGGGTTCGTGCCAGAGGCGTGCCGGACGCCGGCGGCTGGTTCACCCATCGACGGCTCGCTGGCGGAGGTGCGTTGGTCGACCTCGGTTGGCACCTGCTCGACGCGGTCTCACCGCTGCTGGAATCCACCACTTTCGACCAGGTGGTGGGAACTGTCTCAGCTGACTTTGTCAACAACCGCAACTGTCGAGCGGTGTGGCGGCAGGACCACGCGGCGAGGCTCCAGTGCGGAGATCGCGGTGACGTCGAGGACACCGCACGCGGTTTCCTGGTCACCGAGGACGGGGTGGCGGTCATCCTCCGCGCGAGTTGGGCCTCCCACGAGGCCAGCGACGTTACTATGATCAAGGTCGAGGGCACTGCCGGCACAGCCACTCTGTGCTGCACGTTCGGATTCAGCCCCCATCGCCAGCGCGGCTCAACGCTGGTGCGCACCCGGGACGGCGAGAGCGTGCCGCTGGCCGTCACCGATGAGCCGATCGGCACCGAGTACCGCCGGCAGCTCGACCACCTTCCGGTGCTGCTGGCCGATCCGGCCAGCAGGGGCCGTGCGATCCAGGAGGCCCGCCGGATCATCGGGGCCATCGAACGCCTCTACGAGTCGGCCCGGCTGAGCGGGGCTTCCCGGCGGGACCGTCCTCGTGGTGCACCCGAACCTGTGACACCCCAATTCCGTCAGGGAGCACACTCATGGAAGCCGAGCTGAGCAGGGCAGAAACCCCGGTGCTCGCCACTGCCCGCCGTCAGCCGCGTGCGGTGATCTTCGACCTGGACGGTGTGCTGGTCAACAGCTTCGAGGTCATGCGAGAGGCGTTCACGACCGCCTACGCCGAGGTTGTTGGTCCCGGCCGGCCGCCGTTCGAGGAGTACAGCCGCCACCTGGGACGCTACTTTCCCGACATCATGCGGATCATGGGGCTGCCGAGGGAGATGGAAGCGCCGTTCGTCAGGGAGAGCTACCGGCTCGCCCACCGGGTGACCCTCTTCGACGGCGTGGTCGACACGGTCCGGACGCTGCGTGAACGCGGGCTCCGTCTCGCGGTCGCCACCGGCAAGAGCGGTCCTCGCGCCCGGTCACTACTCGACCAGCTCGGCGTGCTCTCGTTGTTCGACCATGTGATCGGCTCCGACGAGGTGGCCCGTCCCAAGCCCGCGCCCGACATCGTGCTGCACACGCTGGCCCGGCTCGGGGTGTCGCCGCGGGACGCGGTGATGATCGGGGACGCGGTGGCCGATCTGGCCAGCGCCAGTTCGGCCGGGGTCACCGCTGTCGCCGCCGTGTGGGGCGAGACCGACGAGGCCGAGCTGGTTCGCGCACAACCCGACGCCGTGTTGCGAGAGCCGGGTGAACTGCTGTCCTGGTGCCTGATGGTCGGTTCCGACTGACGCCCGAATTTATTTTTCCCTCGCGTACCGCATCAATGGCGGTGTCCTCAATGTCACTCGCTTATGTTATGTCAGAGAAGATAGGGAAGGCGTAGGGGGTTGTTAGGGGGGTCTTTTCGGCATTTCTGGGTGAGGCTGTGATCCGGGTACTGCTTGTCTGACGGAGAGTGTGGTGACATGCTGCGTACCGACTTGATCCGGCCGATGTCCGAACTGCTGGTCGCGCACGCCGGCCATTTCGGTGACAAGATTGCCTACCGAGACGGACGGCGGAGTGTGAGCTACGCTGAGCTGGAGCGGCGCACCCGGCGGCTCGCCGGGCACTTGGCCCAACTCCGCCTCCAACCCGGCGACCGGGCGGCGATCTGCCTCGGCAACCGCGTGGAGATGGTGGAGAGCTACCTCGCCATCACCAGGGCCAGCGCGATCGGGGTGCCGATCAATCCGCGTGCCACCGATGCCGAATTGGCCTACCTCCTTGATGACAGCGGGGCCAGGGTAGTGATCACCGATCAGGCGCACGTCGACCAGCTGCGCCGGCTGCTGGCGGAGCGCTCGTACCTGAGCGTTGTGGTGACCGATGAAGCCACAGCACCCGCTGAAACCCCCGTCAACTTCTCCTCGTATGCGGCTCTCACCACGACTGAGCCGGTCACCCCCGCTCGGGATGACCTCGCGCTGGACGACCTCGCGTGGATGCTCTACACCTCGGGTACGACCGGTCGACCCAAGGGCGTGCTATCCACCCAGCGCAACTGCCTTTGGTCGGTGGCGGCCTGCTACGTGCCCGTTCCTGGATTGTCGGCAACCGATCGGGTTCTGTGGCCACTTCCGCTGTTCCACAGTCTCTCCCACATCGCCTGTGTACTGGCCGTCACCGCGGTCGGCGCGACCGCCCGGATCGTCGACGGCTATTCGGCGCAGGACGTTCTTGAGGCACTGAGCGAGGAACGTTCGACCTTCCTCGCTGGTGTCCCGACCATGTACCACCACCTCGTGCGAGCGGCGCGCGAGAAGGGCTTCCTGGCGCCGGACCTGCGTATGGGCCTGGTCGGCGGAGCGGTCACCACGGCGGAGCTGCGGAGCGCCTTCGAAGACACCTTCGGTGTTCCGCTACTTGACGCCTACGGCAGCACGGAGACATGCGGTTCCATCACGGTGAACTGGCCGACCGGTGCGAGGGTCGAGGGGTCGTGCGGACTGCCGGTGCCCGGTCTCGGCGTGCGGCTCGTGGACCCCGACAGCAGCCTCGACGTCGGCGCCGGCCAGGAGGGCGAGGTCTGGGTCAGCGGGCCGAGCGTCATGGTCGGCTACCACAACCAGCCCGAGGACACCGCGGCGGCGATGCGCGACGGGTGGTACCGCACCGGCGACCTGGCCCGGCGTGACGAGGCCGGCTACTTCACCATCACCGGCAGGATCAAGGACTTGATCATCCGGGCCGGCGAGAACATCCACCCTGGCGAGATCGAGGACGTCCTGCGAGTGGTGCCTGGCGTCGTTGATGTGGCGGTCGTCGGCAAGCCGCACGAGGTGCTGGGCGAGGTGCCGGTCGCGTTCGTCGTGACCGGGGGCGGCGGGCTGGATCCGGCGCAGGTCTTCGCCACATGCCGAGAGCGGTTGTCGTCCTTCAAGGTGCCGGAGGAGCTCTACGAGATCGCGCGCATCCCGCGCACCGCTTCCGGCAAGATCACCAGGCACGTGTTGTTGGGGATGCCTGCCCGGCTGCGCGCCTGCGGTGCCGACCACTACGAGTCGCTGTTCCGGGTCGATTGGGTCCCGAGGACACCCGTGTCTGCCCCGGCTGTGGTCGGCAACCGATGGGCGATGATCGGCCCGGACGTCTTCGGGCTGGCGGGTGGGCTGGAAGCCGCCGGCGTCGAGCTGCGGACCTATCCAGACCTCGCGGCGCTGCGGCAGGCTGTCGCGACGAGCTCGACTGCGCCTGATGTGGCCCTGGTATCCGCGGCGGTAGACCCGCCCGAGGGCACCGGCTCCGGGGACGCGGCCCGACGGGCCGCCGACGAGTTGTCCTACCAGTTGGACGCCTGGTCAGCCGAGCCGCGGATGACAGGCTCGCGGCTGGTTGTCGTGACCCGAGGGGCGGTGGCCACCAGCTCCGGGGAGGACATCCAGTACCTGGCGCACGCACCGCTGTGGGGCTTGGTGCGATGTGCTCAGGCCGAACATCCTGACCGGTTCATCCTGGTCGACGTCGATGCGGACAGCACGCTATCGGCCACCGCCCTGCCGGCGGCGGTGTGCTCCGGCGAACCGCAACTGGCGCTGCGTTCGGGGGTGGCCCTGCTGCCCCTGCTGGCACGGGTGTCCGCGTCCGCTGGCGAGGACACGTGCGCCCTTCTCGATCCTCGGCGCACGGTGGTGATCACCGGTGCGGACAGCGCGCGAGGCGCCGCGATCGCCCGGCACCTAGTGGCTGGTTACGGTGCCCGGAATCTGCTGCTGATCAGTCCGCGCGGATCCGTGGACGGGACGGCGGCGGCACTCCGGTCGGAGCTGACCGCGCGCGGCGCCAAGGTGGTGCTTTCCGCCTGCGACCCCGCCGACCGGCATGCCCTGGCGTCCGTGTTCGCCAAGCACGGACGGCCACTGACAGCGGTGATCCACACCCAAAGCGATCCGGAGCGCATCCTGGAATCCACTGTGGATGGTGCGCTGAACCTGCATGAGCTGACGCGGGGCACGGAGCTCGCGGCGTTCATCGTGTTCTCCTCAGCGGTAGGCGTCCTTGGCGCTGCCGGTCGGGGATACGAGGCTGCGGCGGCGGCGTTCATCGACGCGCTTGCGCAGCACCTCCGCGTGGGGGGTCTGCCAGCCTTGTCGTTGGCATGGGGACCATGGGAACCGGCGAACCAGCTCGCCACCGCGGTACCCGCTGGAACCGGGCAGATGTCCGCTCAGCAGGGCTTGGCCATGTTCGACGGTGCGCGCACCGCGGGCCAGGCCGCGCTCGTTGTGGCACGGTTGGATGTCGCGACGTTGCAGGTTCCGGCCGCCATGGGCACCGTCCCGGCGCTCCTGCGCGGCTTGGTTGACATATCCGCGGCGAGCACACCGGACAAGGCGAGTGCGTCCGCGCTACGCCAGCGACTGGCACGGCTGACCGAGCCGGAGCAGCAGCGCGCGCTGGTGGAGTTGGTGCGCACCGAGGCCGCAAAGGTACGCGATCTGGACGGACCCGCGACTGTGGGACGTGAATGCACCTTCAGGGAACTCGGATTCACTTCGCTGGCTGCTGTCGAGCTGCGCAACCGGCTGACCGAAGCCACCGGGCTTCGCCTGCCGGCGACACTGGTCTTTGACCACCCAACGCCGTCGGCGCTCGCACAGCGGCTTCGGGCGGAGCTGTTGTGCACCCAAATACCCCTGACTACACCGGTGTCTGTTTTTTCGGTGTGTGATGATCCGGTAGCGGTTGTGGGGGTGGGGTGTCGGTTGCCGGGTGGGGTGTGTTCGCCGGAGGACTTATGGCGGTTGGTGGCCGACGGAGTAGATGCGATTTCGGAGTTTCCGGCGGATCGTGGGTGGGATCTGGAGGGCTTGTTTGACCCGGATCCTGACCAGGCGGGGAAATCGTATGTGCGTGAGGGTGGCTTTTTGTATGATATGGCGTTGTTCGATCCTGGTTTTTTTGGTATTTCGCCGCGTGAGGCGTTGGCGATGGATCCGCAGCAGCGGTTGTTGCTGGAGACGTCGTGGGAGGTTTTCGAGCGGGCTGGGATCGACCCGACCTCGGTTCGCGGCAAGGACATCGGTGTATTCACCGGTCTTATGCGCCACGACTACGGCGCCGGCCAGGGCCCGGCTGCGGCGGGAGTCGAGGGATACCTCGACATTGGTTCCGCAGGCAGTGTCGCGTCGGGTCGGGTGGCGTACGCGCTGGGGTTGGAGGGTCCGGCGATCACGGTGGATACGGCGTGTTCGTCGTCGTTGGTGGCGGTTCATCTCGCGGTGCAGTCGTTGCGGTTGGGTG
>JBOHFY010000178.1:0-6150 GCA_050699895.1 Pseudonocardiaceae bacterium | reverse complement strand
ACCCTGCTGGACGCCGCCGCGCGGGCGGCCCGGCGCGGGGACAGCGCCGAGGAGGTGCTGTGGCAGGTGTGGCAGGCCAGCGGGCTCGCGCGGCGCTGGGCCGCTCTTGCGGCGCACGGCGGCCCGGCTGGTGTGCAGGCCGATCGGGACCTCGACGCGGTGGTCGCGCTGTTCGATGCCGCCGCCCGTTACGCTGATCGGCTGCCTGGCGCCGACGGCGGCCCAGCCGGCGTGCTCGGTTTCTGCGACTACCTCACTGACCAGCAGATAGCGGGCGATGCACTGGCTGCGCGTTCGCCACAGGGCGAATCAGTCGCCGTGCTCACCGCGCACGGCGCGGCCGGCCGGGAATGGTCACTCGTCGCGGTGCCCGGGGTGCAGGAGGGCAGCTGGCCCGACCTGCGGCTGCGTGGCTCGCTGCTCGGTGTGGAGCATCTGGTCGACATCACTGCGGGCATCGAGTCCGCCACTGTCTCGCGCACCGCGCCGCTGCTGGCCGAGGAACGGCGGCTGCTGCTGATGGCCGCCAGCCGCGCGCGGCACCGGTTGTTGGTTAGCGCGGTGCGCGGGGAAGACGAGCAGCCCTCCCGGTTCCTCACCGAGTTGGAGGGCACCGGGGAGTGGGAGGGCACCGAGGAGCTGGCGGGTACCGGCGCGTCGGTGCACGAGCGACCGCTGGCCTCCCGGGCCCGGGGTCTGAGCTTGCCCGAGCTCGTCGCCGAGTTGCGCCGAGTGTGCTGCGATCCGGCCGAAGGCGGCCCGCGACGCCGCGGCGCCGCGGCCGGGTTGGCGCGGCTGGCGCAGGCTGGAGTACCCGGCGCGCACCCCGACTCCTGGTATGGGCTGGGGCCGCCGTCCAGTGACGCCCCGCTGCGGGTGGTGGGCGAGCCGGCCCAGGTATCACCGTCGCTGGTGGAGCTGGTGTCGAGCTGCCCGCTGCGCTGGCTGCTTACCCGGCACGGTGGCGAGGATCTCCGGGCATTGCCTGCGGTCACCGGGTCGCTGGTGCACAGGTTGGTCCAGGCGGTGGCGGCCGGCGCCACCGACGAGCAGGTGGAAGACGCCCTGACGCAGTCCTGGGCCGGCGTTGACGCGGGCGCCCCGTGGTACTCCCGCGCCGAGCAGCAGCGGGTGCGCCAGATGGTCGCGACGTTCCGCCTCTGGTGGCGTGACAGCCGAGATGAGCTCACCGAAGTGGGTTGCGAGCAGGAGATTGAGGTACAGCTACCTCCTGGTGACGGTCCAGCTGACGACACCGCGGTGTTGCTTCGCGGGCGGGTAGACCGGCTGGAGCGCGACTGCCACGGCCGGCCGGTGATCGTCGACGTGAAGAGCGGTAAGACCCCGCTCAGCAAGCAGGCCGCCGAGGATCACGCGCAGCTGGCTATTTACCAGCTTGCCGCCGCGCACGGAGCCTTCACCGAACACGGCCTCGCCGCGCAACCTGGTGGGGCGTGCATCGTTCAGGTCTCCGCGCGCAGCGCCGCGTCGGTGCAGCGCAACCAACAGCCGTTGGACGGGCCCGCTCTGGCACGCTGGCACGGCGTCGTGCGCGAGGCAGCCCGGCGCACTGCGGGGCCGGAGTTCGTTGCCATCGACAACGGCGAGTGCGCGCGGTGTCCCTCGAAGATCGCCTGCCCACTGCACGACTCGGGCCGGCAGGTGACGGAATGACCGCGGCGCGAGCTAGCCGTATCGGGCCCGAAGAGCTCGCCGAGGAACTCGGTATCGCACCCCCCACCTCGGAGCAAGCCGCCGTCATCGCCGCCGACCCGCTCGGGCCGACGCTGGTGGTCGCCGGTGCCGGATCGGGTAAGACCGAGACGATGGCGGCCCGGGTGGTGTGGCTGGTCGCCAACGGGTACGTCACCCCCGAGGGCGTGCTCGGCCTGACGTTCACCCGCAAAGCGGCCCAGCAGCTCGCCGAGCGGGTACGGGCGCGGTTGCGCCGGCTCGCCGGCTCGGGGGTGCTGAATCGACTTGACCCCACCGGGCAGCGCGGGGCTGCGGTGGCAGCTGGTGAGGCCACCGTGCTCACCTACCACCCCTACGCTGGCCGGCTGGTCGCCGAGCCCGCGTTGCGGCTACCTACCGACCCGGGGGCCCGGCTGCTCACCGAGACCGGCGCGTGGCAGCTTGCGCACCGGGTCACCGCCAGCTGGGAACCGGACCTCGACCTGGACGGGAAGGTGCCCCGCACGGTCACCGGTTGGGTGCTCGGGCTGGCCGGGCAGCTTGCCGAGCATCTCTGCGAGCCGGCGCTGCTGCGGGAATCCACCGAGGCGTTGGTCGCTGCCCTGCGCACCGCTCCGTCCAGCCCACGCCAGCGCGGCCCGCTGCGCGCCGAGCTCAAGCCGATCGTGGAGGCTGCGCGGTCCCGGTTGGCGATACTGCCGCTGGTGGAGCGTTACACCGAGCTCAAGCGGCGCGCGGCCGTGCTCGACTTCGGTGACCAGATGAGCATCGCGGCCACGCTGGCGCGCGACCATCCGGAGGTCGGCGCGGCCGAGCGGGCCCGCTTCGGGGCCGTGCTGCTTGATGAGTACCAGGACACCGGGCATGCCCAGCGGGTGCTGCTGCGGTCGTTGTTCGGCGGCGCCACGATGTCCGGGGTTGCCGGGCGCGCGATCCCGGTTACCGCGGTCGGCGATCCTTGCCAGTCAATCTACGGTTGGCGTGGTGCCTGCGCGGCCAACCTGCCGCGGTTCACCACCGACTTCCCCGGCGCGGACGGGGCCCCCGCGGTGACCCGGGGGCTGCTCACCAGCTTCCGCAACCCTCCGGAGGTGCTCGCGGTGGCGAACGTGGTCTCCGCTGAGCTTCGTGGCGGGCCGGTGCGGGTCGGTGAGCTGCGCTGCCGGGACGGTGCGCGGGCCGGCGAGGTCCGCGCCGCGCTGCTGCCTGACGTCCGGGCCGAGGTGAACTGGGTTGCCGCCGCCATCGCCGAGCGCTGGCAGGCGGCGGTGGCCGACCGGGGCACCCCGCCGACCACCGCGGTGCTGGTGCGTCGCCGCGCGGACATGGCGGCGCTGGCCGCCGCGGTGCGGTCTCGTGGCGTCCCCGTCGAGGTGGTTGGCCTGGGTGGGTTGCTGGCGACCCCAGAGGTCCGGGACCTGGTGAGCGTGCTGCGGCTGCTGGTTGACCCGCTGGCCGGCACCGCCGCGGCCCGGTTGTTGACTGGCGCGCGGTGGCGGATTGGCGCGACCGACCTGGCGGCGCTGTGGGGGCGGGCCCGGGAGCAGGCGTTGGCCGGGCTACCCGACGAGCTGCCGGAAAAGCTGCCCGAAGAGCTACCCAGGGAACCCGCTGAGGCGCCGGGGCTGGTCGACGCGCTGGATTCGCCAGGGGACCCGGCCCGCTACTCTGAGCTGGGCTACCAGCGGCTGCGCACGCTGGGTACTGAGTTGCGGGTGCTGCGGCGCCGAGTCACCGCGCCGCTAACCGATCTGGTCGCCGATGCCGAGCGGACCCTGCTGCTGGACACCGAGTCGCTGGCCCGTCCCGGCCCCGCCGGCCGGGCCCATCTGGACGCCTTTGCCGACGTGGTCGCGGACTTCGCTGCGGCCAGTCCGCTAGCCGGGCTGCCCGCGCTGCTGGACTACCTGGCCACCGCCGAGGAGGCCGAGGATGGTCTCGAGCCGGGCGAGGTCGAGGTCGCTCACGACCGGGTGCAGATCCTCACCGTGCACGCCGCCAAGGGTCTGGAATGGCGGGTGGTGGCCGTTCCGCACCTGGTGGATGGCGTGTTCCCGGCGGCCAAGAAGAGCTCGTCGTGGTTGCGGACGGTCACCGAGCTGCCGGTATCGCTGCGCGGCGACCGTGCTGACCTGCCCGGGCTCGCGCTGCCCGCCGGCGCTGACCAGAAGGAGCTCGCTGAGGCTCTGTCGGCGCACGAGGCGGCCTGCGACACCCGCAGGCTGACGGAGGAACGCCGGCTGCTGTACGTCGCGCTCACCCGCGCGGAGCAGACCCTGCTGGTCAGTGGCCACCACTGGGGCGAAGCCGGGAGCGCGCCCCGGTCGCCCTCGGAGTTCCTGCTGGAGATTCGCGACGTCGAACACTGTGTGATCGATCAGTGGGCGGCGGTCCCCGGTACGAGCGAGCCCAACCCGCTGGACACCGCACCGCCCAGCGCGCTCTGGCCGGCCGACCCGCTCGGCGCTCGCCGGGATGCCGTGGTCGCGGGTGCGCAACTGGTGCGCGACGCGTTGGCGCTGGTGAGCACCGATAACCACGCACCAGTGGGTGGTGCGCGGGGCTGGCAACGCGAGATCGACGTGTTGCTCGCCGAGCGGGATGCCCGCCGTGCGCGGCAACGGGTCGTGCTGCCCGCGCACCTGTCGGTGAGCCAGCTCGTGGAGCTCGCGCAGGACCCCTCGGCGCTGGCCGCGCGGCTGCGCAGGCCCTTGCCGTTCGCGCCGAACCCGATGGCCCGGCGCGGTACCGCGTTTCACGCGTGGCTGGAACGCCGGTTCGGCTCCACCCGGCTGATCGATCATGATGAGTTGCCCGGCGCCGCTGACGAGGGAGCCGCCCCGAACACCGAGCTCAGTGTGTTGCAAGCGGCTTTCCTGGCCAGCGAGTGGGCGACGCGGAGTCCGCACGACGTCGAGGTTCCCTTTGAGACAGTGTTCGACGGGGTGGGCGTGCGCGGGCGGATGGATGCGGTGTTCGGCGACGCCGATGGTGGCTGGACGGTGGTTGACTGGAAGACCGGGACGGTGCCCGACGAGGTCACGCTGCGGGCGGTGAGCGTGCAGCTCGCCGCTTACCGGCTGGCCTGGTCGGCGCTGTCTGGTGCCCCGCTGAGCCGTGTGCGGGCGGCATTCCACTATATCCGTGACAACCGCACGGTGCGACCCGCCGACCTGCTCGACGCCGATGGATTGCGCGATCTGCTGCGCTCCATCCCCGTCGGCTGACCGCTAGGTAGTCCCCCAGGGGATTTACGTGCGACTACCGATTGCCGCGGGCCCTTACTTCTCGGCAGGGTATGTGTTACCGAATCGGTAATGCCGCCGATGAAGTGGTTTTCGGTGCCCGGTACCCACCGGGACTCAACCTTTCCCTAGGAGGACTTGATGTCTGATGCAGTAAACTTTGCGGAGATCGACAGCCAGCGCGTGGAGCTGCTGCCAGTCCGTACCGTCCTGTCGACGTTCAGTGTCGGTGGCCCCCGCGGTGGCGACGCCGGCAACGCCGGCCAGGGCGGCACCGGCGGCGCGGGTGGCCAGGGCATGGGCAAGGCCGCGCTCTTTGACAACTTTTTCTACACCGAGGGCAACGTGACCAACAACGTTACCGGCGGAACCGGTGGCGTCGGCGGCGCGGCCGCCGGTGGTCCCGCCACTGGTGGCGATGGCGTCGCCGAGCGCTGACGAGCGCTGACGAGCGCTGAACCGACGAGTTCGGTCCAGCTACCAGGGCGTCGCTCGGCGGGGGCGGCCGCGCGGCCTCCCCCGCTCAGCTTGCTGCGTTCGCGGTAAGCGCGGCGGTGCTGAGATGTATGGCGCGGGTCGTTGCCGACTCCGTTTTCGAAAGACTAGCTCGCTGTCTACGGTTTACCGCTTAGGTAGTCCACCGGGGCGAGTTACGTGTGACTACCGATTGTCTCGCGACCTTATCGCGAGCAGAGTATGTGTTGCTGAATCGGTAATGCCGCCGATGAAGCGCTTGTTGTCCCGGGATCACTCGGGACTACCTTTCCTAGGAGGATTTGATGTCTGCTGTACTGAGCTTTGCGGAGATTGACGGCCAGCGCGTGGAGCTGCTGCCGGCCCGTACCGTGATGTCGCTGTTCAGCGCTGGTGGCGGCGCTGGCCGCGGCGGCAATGGCGGCCATGGTGGCGCTGGCGGCACCGGCCGGGGTGGCCTCGGTATCAACCTCATCAACCTCAACCTGTTCGGTGACCAGACCAACAGCGCCGGTGACGGAGTCGGTGGCGCGGGCGGCGCCGCCCAGGGCGGTCGCGGTGGAGCGGTGGGCAGCTGAGCGGAGGCCGTGCGCTTGGGCGGTCATCTGTTCGCGGCGGGCGTGGGCTAAGGGGGTGGCCGAATCCGGCCACCCCCTTCCATAGGTACTCGGTGTTGTGAGGTCTCAGTAGTCCTTTGCTGTCGGCTACGTGTTCGAAAAACAGTTCAGTTCTAGGT
>JBOHFY010000177.1:0-3641 GCA_050699895.1 Pseudonocardiaceae bacterium | reverse complement strand
GGATCACATCTTCGAGGAAGCGCATCCACTGGTTGTGGTAGACGATCCGGGAAGAGACCCGCTGGATCGCGAGGCCGCTAGGTTCAGGTTGTGGAGTCATACCGGTAGAGCAACTCCTGTCGATCGCCGACAACGATCCGGTGGGTGAGGTCGAGGATGTGGTCGCGCTGGTCGTAACACCGGCGCCAGAGCACGAGAACTGGCTGATTCACGTCTATCTCCAACTTCTCTCGCTCGTCGCCGTGGGGAAGTCGACATGTCACGGACTCCTCGAAGTGCACCCGGTAGCCGAGTTCTTCCATGCGCGAGTACATGCCGCCCGGCCCGGTGTTGACCTCTCGGAGGATCGGTAACTTGCCGACCAGGTCGAGCCTGATGTAGCTCATCGACAGCTGCACTGGCGATCCGCCCGCGATGCCTTGCCGGCGGGCTCGTCGCAGGACCAGCGTTCCGGTCGGCACGCCGAGACCGCGCCCCACCATCACGTCCGCCTCGACCTCGCTGACCGTCGTCTCGGTGAACGGCTCGTGGCCGGCCCTGGCTGCTGAGACATGGAACCCGCGCCACGTCCCGACCTGGCGCGCCACGTCATCAGCCGCTCTCCGGATGCTGGGGCTGCGGGCACGTACCTGCGCACCAGTGCCGGTGGCAAGGATGACGAAACCGCGCTCAGCGAGGATCCGCAGCGCGCGTCGGACGGTTGACCGATCCACCCGGTGTTCCTCAGCGAGCTCGCGCTCGGATGGCAGCCACGCACCCGGCGGGTAGGCACCTTCAGCGATCTTCGCGCCGAGGGTGTCCGCAAGAGTCTGCGCTTTCGCGGGTGGTCGAGGCATCTCCGCTCTCTTGGTCCACGGTGCCGAGGGGTCACTCCCCCGCCGAGGCTCGGGACTGGACACCAAACCGTAGACCACCACCCATTCCTATCTCACGGACAGCCCTACGCGTGTCGCCGCACGTCAACGCCAAGCGCCCGGCATATTGGCCACAGGCGCCTAAAGGTATGTTTACGGTTGTACTACCGTAGGCAAACCAATACGGTGGTCGCTGTGAGGGCATGAGGCAGAAGGCGAGGTAGGTCAACCCATGGCTGATGGCGCGACCGCGCGGGCTTCCCGCGCCAACCGCAGGGCGATCGGCGTCACCTACGCGGTGCACAAGGGCCCGAGGGGCTTCGCGAACCTGGTGGTCGAGAAGCAGGGCGGTGAGAACGTGCTCGCCCCGCATGTCACCGGCGAGTATGTGATCATTCTCGACGAGTCCGCCGCGACGGTCCTGTTCGACGTTCTCGGAAAGTGTCTCGGGTGAGCGGGCACCTCGGGGTGTACGTCGATTCTGATAGCCCGGATCCGGTGGCCCCTGTGTGGAGGTTGTCGACGGCGGATTGGCACTGGCACCTGCCGCCGCCCACTGCCGATCCGCACGAGGAGCTGATAGCGCGTTGCGGAGCGCCCCTCAGGGGCAACGCGGTGCGTAACGCTGACCCGATGGACGTCGCACGGTGCGTCGAGTGCACCAACGTGCCCGATACGACGGACCAAAGGACTCCCCGCGCGTGACCGACCTACCCCGCCCGGCGTACCCCGTGCAGATGTCGGTCCCCGGCACCCGCGCTGATCGCACGGCGCGCGGAGTCAGCGACTAGATCCCCGGTTCGGCCGCCGGTTGAGCGTTGTCCCCCCGGCTCCCGGCGGCCGGCTGGCCCACATCAACCCGAGGTGACCACACGATGCCCGACCACAACCCCTGCCCCGACACCCACGGCACGGCTGAGTCGTGCCCAGGATGCGCGGCCACCACCGGAGTGCGGCGGACCACCGGCACCGCACCCTACGTCCAGGCATGGTCGTGCGTGGCGTGCGGCATGGACTGGGCGATCACCGTGGTCAACCCACACCTGCGTCCCGCTCACCCCGCTGACCTGGCCACGGCGGTCGAGGAGATCGGGCGGCTGCGCTGGACACTGCGGCAGGTGATCACGCCGGCCGACGACGCGCCCACGATCACCGAACGGCAACTGCGAGACCGACTACTCACGCCGGCCTCGCATGCCCGGTGACCGGGCGCCGTGTGACGCCGGGGCGAGCCCACCATGGCGACAACTCGCCCACCGCGACCCGACGCCGACCTACCGGCCCGGACCCTGGAATGGCTGGCCGACCAACCCCACCAGCGCAGGTTCGTCCGCTCAGTGTGGGAGACGCTGGCTGAGCTGGAACGGTTAGGCTACCACACCGGGGTTATCGACGCGCTGCGGTCCGTCCCGCTCGACCACCAGCCGGGTACCCGCACGGGCCGCTGCCGCGGCTGCCGCCGGTTCAGTTGGCGCCACCGCGTCAGCCGGCGCCACCACCTGTTCCCCCGCCCCTGGTGCCGCCGCTACTTCCCCTGCATCGTGTGGTTCCAGATCGGCGGCGCGCTGCTGGAGTACCCCGCCGAACGCGGTCGCCACCACCTGGCACCTGATCCACCGGCCGCCGCCGGCCGTTCGGGTGGGCGAACCGAGCACGACTGATCGGGCCAGTGGCGGGGTCACGTGGTTGCTACGCGCTGGTCGGGGTGGTCGAGCCAGGTCCACTGCTCGGTGTCGGTCACGGTGACGCCGAGCCGGATGTAGGTGGGCCTGTCGTGGGTGACCCACCAGGCGTGGGCCTGCTGGATCTCGTCCCAGAGCCGTCGAGGACCGTGCTGGCGAACGGGGTAAGCCGCTCGCCTGCGGTGGACGTCGACGGTGGCCCAGGAACCCGTGATCGGGTCATGCACCCGGACGAGGTGGTGGTACTCGTCCTCGGGATCGTCTTCCACGATCTTGTGGCAGTGGGGGACCAGCAGGCCGACGGCGAGCGCGCCGGAGAAGTCGCCGACCACCTCGTAGACCCACAGGCTCGTCGTGGTCTCCTGCGCGTGGCCGGTCTCGCCGTCATCCAGCGGGCAGGGCGTGTCCTGCTGGGCGCGCAGGCGCATGAAGGCCAGATCGCCCGACAGGCGCCCGGATGCGGTGCCGTCCTCGGCCACGGTCAGGCGCGCCATGACGCCGTTGTGGTAGTCCGGTCCCCAGGGGGTGACGATGATCCCGCCGGGTCGGGTTTGGGTGACCCAGGAATAGGGCAGTTCACCGGGTCGTACCGACGCGGTGGCGATGATCCGGTCGTACGGTGCGCCGTCCGGGTAGCCGGCCACGCCGTCGCCGGTGATCACGGTGGGGGTGTAGCCGGCGGCGGCCAGACTGGCGCGGGCCCGCTGGGCCACTGTGGCGTCGATCTCGATGGTGCTCACCGCGTCGTCACCGAGCCGGGCGGCCAGCAGCGCGGCGTGATAGCCGGTGCCGGTGCCGATCTCCAGCACCCGGTGCCTCTCGCGCACGTCCAAGGCGGCGAGCATGTCCAGCACGAGAGAGGGTTGGGAGGCCGAGCTCGTGGGCTGCTCCCCGGTGGTGTCCGGCCATACCGTGGCGCCGTTGTCGAACTGGGTCATGATCGCCGTGTCGGAGTAGACCGCCCGCCACCACCGCTGCGGGTCGGCGTCCCGGTCCAGTGGCTGTGGTTCGTTGTCCTCGTCGTACACCCAGACCCGGTCCGGGATGAACCTCGCCCGGTCCACCTCGCTGATCGCATCAGCCCATGCGGTGGGGATCTTGCCGG
>JBOHFY010000176.1:0-4361 GCA_050699895.1 Pseudonocardiaceae bacterium | reverse complement strand
CCGCCAGCACGGCATCCAGGCGGTCGTCCCGGGCGGGCACGACGAGCACCTCAGCCAGTGTCAGTGTGTTCACCGCGAACTCGTCCTCGATCGACGCGGCGAGCAGCCTCTCGGCGGCCGCATGGTGCCCGTCTTCGCTGTCCAGGTAGGCGATGAGGACGCTGGCGTCCAGCAGGATCACGAGGGCCACTCCTCGCGGGTCCGGCTCAGATAGTCGGGTCCGTACGCCCCAGAGAGGACCCCGCTGTGCTCCTGAACGGCCGCTAGCCGGCGCCGGCGCCGCTCGTTCTGCTGCCACTGAGCCGCACGATGACCTTCCAACGCCAGGCGCACCAGCAGCTGCGGACGGCTCAAGTCAGGCCACCGGGTGGCGGCCGCATCCAGAGCTGCGGCGAGGTCGTCAGTTTCAGTCACGAAATGTCGCGTTCGGGTAGTCGGCATCATCACAGTGTAGCACCTAAAATCTGCGTGCTACACCGGTTGCGTGTCATCAAACCGCCCGGAAGCAGCGTGCGGCGCCGCCGCGCTGTTGATACTCACGGACGCCGACGCGCCTGACCTGGCCGCCCTCGTGGCCCGCCGCGACGGGGTCCTGACCCATCTGACTGCGCTTGCCTTGGTCATCCGCGCTCGGCTGCTGGAAAGAGACAGCGCGGCGGTGGCGAACCTCACCGGCATGGAGTCCCTCATCACGGGCACACGAGCGCGTGGTCACCACCCGCTGTTTCACGACGAGATCGTCGAGAGCTTCCAAGCCTGGCGTCGAGCCCAACCTGGTCTCGGTGAGGAGCTGGTTGACGTGGCCCGCTACCTATTCGCGTTGGCCGAGATGAATCGCCACACTCCTCGATAATGCCTGGGTCACGGTCCGCACGATCGCTGACGGCACCAGCCGGGAGACCCATGGATATCAATTCAGTCGCGCCGAAGGTGGTGATATCGCGGGGATCGATCTTGACAGTTTTACTGTCGTAACCGCTCGGCCTGCGGTGTGGTGGCCAGGGGCGGGGTCGAACCGCCGACCTTCCGATTTTCAGTTCAAAGTCCACCTGATAGGAGTAGGGCTACCTGGCATTTTGCTTGCCGTAGTTACGTCGTAGAGGCGCCAGAAGCACTCAAAGCACTGGAGTTATTGGACAGTCCGTTGGACACCGCCCGACGGTACGTCGGGCGAGCGCCAGTCACGTGTCTCCTTCCGCTCGTGATCAGTAAAGAGACATCAACGGCCTAAGGGATAGTGCTCCAGGGCACGACACCCCACCAGCTCTGTCCATCTCCCCCCACCACCGGCAAGGGCACGGTCTCGCTCCGAGGCTCAACCACACGCGCCTGGCCCGCCGAAGTGCTCACCTACCGGTGGCGCGCAACCCCACCACATCCGGCGGGCTTGCACCGCCATGAGGCCCGCCGGAGGCAGGGGCCGCCCAAACGACAGCCCAGCTTCCTCCGCTTCGGCCGTGGCTCCGGTGAACCCGAGAAAGTGGCATCGCAGTACCGGATCGCCAAACCTAGACATCGGTGAGCACCGGGCTGGCCACGGGCTGACGGCCAGCGGTGGGCACCGCCCGGAGGAGCGAGGGATCGTCAGTGGGGGTTTCCATACCCGCGCTGTTCATGCGGCTACACGTTGATCTCCTGTGGCTGGCCAGCGCGATGAGTCACGCTTCATGGCCGCTGGCCGACCACTTCCGCCTCTGAGCTGAGCGTCGCCGGGACCCGCTCAGGGGTAGTCGCCGCCCCGATGCCCCGACACAATCACGTAGTACCGCAGCCGTTGATGGCTCACCACCGCGCTCGCGCTGAGAACGCGGGCAGTCACCAGGACATCGTGCCGAACCAAGGAAAACCTCATGAACGCACCGGCCCGCACCTCCCCAGACCCGACCTTCTACCGCAGCCCCGCCGAGGCCGCCGCCGCACCGGCCGAAAAGCTCGCCTATGTTGCCGCCTTCGATCGCTCGGCACAGCGGCCCGACGCGCTGACCGTCCTCGACGTCGACCCCGGCTCGCCGCGGTACGGCCAGGTGGTGGGCTGGGCGGATGTGCCCACCCTCGGCGATGAGCTGCACCACTTCGGCTGGAACGCCTGCAGCAGCGCGCTGGCCCACGCCGGGCATGACATGCACGGCGTGGAGCGTCGTTACCTGCTGCTGCCCGGGCTGCGGAGCTCGAACGTGCACGTCTATGACACCCACCCAGACCCGGCCAGCCCCACCCTGGTCAAGACAATCGACGCCAAGGAACTGGCTGGCAAAGCCGGTTACTCCCGGCCACATACGCTGCACTGCGGGCCCGAGGGGATCTTCCTGTCCTGCCTCGGTGGAGCCGACGGAGCCGACGGGCCAGGCGGGATCGCGCTGCTCGACCACACCACCTTCGAGGTGCTGGGCGCCTGGGAGAACGACCGCGGCCCGCAGCACCTGGCGTATGACGCCTGGTGGCACCTGAACCAGAACACGCTGATCACCAGCGAATGGGGCACCCCGTCAATGATCGAGAACGGACTCAACCCCGAGCTGCTGCTGGGCAACAAATACGGCCACGCGCTGCACTTCTGGGACCTGGCCGCGGGCAAACACCTCCAGCGGGTCGATCTGGGCGCACACCATCAGATGGTGCTCGAGCTGCGCCCGGCGCACGACCCGGAGGCCACCTGGGGGTTCGCCGGTGTCGTCGTCTCCACCCAGGACCTCTCCGCCTCGGTATGGCGCTGGCACCGCGACGGGAACCGGTGGGCCGCCGACAAGGTGATCACCATTCCCGCCGAGCCCGCTGACCCCGACCTGCTGCCACCGGCGCTGAAGCCCTTCGGCGCGGTCCCACCGCTGGTCACTGACATCAATCTGTCGGTCAACGACCAGCAACTGTACGTCTCATGCTTCGGCACCGGTGAGCTCAAACAATACGACGTGTCCAACCCAGCGAACCCCCGCGAGACCGGCTCCGTGCGGTTGGGCGGCATCGCCGGCCGCGCGGCCCATCCGGCCGAACCCGACCAGCCACTGGCCGGCGGCCCACAAATGGTCGAGATCAGCCGCGACAGCCGGCGGGTCTACCTCACCAACTCGCTCTACGGCGCCTGGGACGACCAGTTCTACCCCGACGGCGTCGGCGCCTGGATAGCCAAGATCGACACTGCTCCCGCTGGAGGGCTGAGCGTCGACGAGACGTTCTTCCCGCACGGCCAGGACTTCCGGGGCTTGCGAGTACACCAAGTCCGGCTACAAGGTGGCGACGCCTCCTCGGACTCCTACTGCTACCGCTGAGCCGGCTAGCGGTCCGGCGCAGCGGTAGCTCACCGGCTGTAGTAACGGGCTGGCTGGGGGAGCTAGCGTGCGGGCTGTGGATGTGCGTCGGCAGGTTCCGCGTACCGATGTGGTGTTGGCTGTTCCGGCTGTGGTGGCCGCCGCGCGGCGATTAGGGCGCGAGCGGGTGAAGTGGGCGGTGCGGGTGGCTCAGCAGCGGGTACGTGAGGGTGCTGTGGCGCCAGATGCTCTTGTCGGGGAGGTGTTGGCCGCGTTGCCGGATACCGCGACGACGTTGTGTCCGGTGCTCAACGCGACCGGGGTGTTGCTGCACACCAACTTAGGTCGGGCGCCGTTGTCCGCCGCTGCGGTCGAGGCGTTGGGGATCGCGGCCGGTACCACCGACGTGGAGCTTGATCTGGGCACGGGGGGGCGAGGACGGCGGGGGGCTGGGGCGTTGGCCGCGCTGGCGGAGGCGGTGCCCTCGGCGGGCGGCGTGGCGGTGGTGAATAACGGTGCCGCGGCGTTGGTGCTCGCCGCGACGGCGCTGGCGGCGGGGCGTGAGATCGTGCTGGCGCGCGGTGAGATGGTGGAGATCGGTGACGGGTTCCGCATCCCTGAGCTGCTGGAGTCCACTGGTGCCCGGTTGTGTGAGGTCGGCACCACCAACCGGGTTACCCGTGAGGACTACGCCGCGGTGATCGGGCCGCCGACCGGGTTCGTGCTCAAGGTGCATCCGTCGAACTTCCGTGTCACCGGGTTCACCTCTTCAGTGCCGGTGGCGGAGCTGACCGGGCTGGGTGTGCCGGTAGTTGTCGACATCGGCTCGGGGCTGCTCGCGCCGCATCCCGCGCTGCCTGAGGAGCCTGATGCCGCCACCACGCTGGCTCACGGCGCGGATTTGGTCACGGCCAGCGGTGACAAGCTGCTCGGCGGTCCGCAGGCCGGGCTGCTGCTGGGCCGCGAGCAGCTGGTGACCCAGCTGCGCCGGCATCCGTTGGCTCGGGCGTTGCGGGTAGACAAGCTCACCCTGGCCGCGCTGGAAGCCACCCTGCGGGGCCCCGCGACCCCCACCGCCCAAGCACTGGCCGCTGACCCGCACGCGCTGTACCGGCG
>JBOHFY010000175.1:0-4123 GCA_050699895.1 Pseudonocardiaceae bacterium | reverse complement strand
AGCTTGACCAGATGAATATCGCGGTCAACCTCGGCGATCGCGAACATCACGTTCAGAGTGCCGGTGACATTGTTCGACTGGGTGTACACCGCGTGCCTGCGGTCGATCATCGAGTAGGGGGCGGAGCGCTGCTCGGCGTAGTGCACGATCGCGCCAGGACGGAACCGACGCACGACGTCCAGGATGAACTCGGCGTCGCACAAGTCACCGATGAAAAGCTCAAGTTGCCTACCGGAGACCTCGCGCCAGACTCGCACCCGGTGGCGCAGCGGCTCGATGGGCACCAGGCTTTGCAGCCCCAGCTCATCGTCGTAGGAACGCCGGGCGAAGTTGTCCAGCACGGCGACGTCGTGGCCCCGATCCGAGAGGTGCAACGCGGTCGGCCAGCCGAGGTAGCCGTCACCACCAAGAACGAGGACCCGCACCATGCTACCGCCTCCCGCCATGCTGAATGGATGAGTTTTGCTTATCATGCGGGCCCGGCACGCACCAACAGCGGCTCCTCGACACCGCCGCACGGCGACGATCCCGCTCTGCCAGGATGAGCCGGTGCTCCGACAGCTCGCCGGCCGATTGGCCCAGTCCCACCTGGCCCAGTCCCGACTAGCACGGTTGTTCACCAGGTTTGCCGCCGGCACGATTGTCGCCACAGCGTGCAGCCAGCTGACGTTCGTGCTGCTGTTCGGCGTTCTCGGAACCTCAGCCTCGGTGTCCGGAGGGGCGGCTTTCCTGGCCGGAGCGGTACCGAACTTCCTCATCCACCGGTTCTGGACATGGCGCTGCTCCGGCCCAGTCAGGATGCGCCGCGAGCTGCTGCCCTACCTGGCCGTGACCGCATTCAGCGGCCTGGTGGCGATCGGCATCACCACCGGCGTTGATCGACTCCTGGGCGGCGCCATCGACGACCACGCGACGCGCACCGCCGTGCTCGCGGTCACCTTCACCATCAGCTACCTGCCACTCTTTGTGATCAAGTTCACCTTGCTGGATCGGTTGGTGTTCGGTTGCCCTGAACGCCGGCAAGACCACCGGGCCCGAGACTGTCGCGCCAACGACTCCCGCGCCCAGGTGCCGACCAACACCCGAGCGTAACGCATCCCGTACAGGACGTTGTTGCCTTTCTTGGTCTTACCCGCGGTACGGCCCAGCATCGTCATGGGTTGCTCCAGCACCCGGTAGCCGTGCGAGATCACCCCGAGGAGCAGCTCGGAAGCTTGGTACTGGGCCTGCGACAACGTGAGGACCCCGGTCACCTCAGCTTTCATCGCGCGAAAGCCGAAGGAGGTGTCGGTCAGCCGCCGCCGGGTCAGGACGCTGGCCAGCGCCGCGAACACGTGCACCCCGAGATGCCGCACCGGGTCAGAGGTCTCTCGCCGGCCCAGGACCCGCGAGCCCGTGACGAAGTCGGCCTCGTCATCGATCAACGGCTGCAGCAACAGCGGCAGCTCGGCTAGGTCGTACTGACCGTCAGCATCGGTGGTGACGACGTAGCGGGCGCCGCCGCGGCGAGCCAGCGCATAGCCCAGCCGCAGCGCCGCGCCCTGGCCCCGATTGGTCACCAGTTCACAGACCCGGGCGCCGTGCCGGCGGGCCACCTCCGCCGTACCGTCGGTGCACCCGTCGACGATCACCAAGGTGTCCACCGGCACACCGCAACTCATCGGGGGGATGGCGGCGAGCACCGCGCCGATGCAGTCCCGCTCGTTGTAGGCCGCGATGATCACCACCACCGGGGCGAAACACACCTCGCCCTCGACCCGGGTGAACTCCCGCACCGTAGCGGTATCCATCGCGTCGGGGTAAGGCCGCATCGGAGGGCTCAGCCTGCGCCGTGGACCCGGCCTATGCAGCGGACCGGTGAGAGCGGTGACTCCCCATGCCCCCGCCATCGGCAGCAACACCAATCCGGGCAGCTGGTAGCGCCAGGAGAACTCGAAGGCCGCCGAGGTCATCAAGACAGTGACACCGAGCCCGGACACCAGCAGGCTAGCGGCGCGGATCCCGGACCGGCGGGCGTTGCCGATCCCGAACCCGCCGAGCAGCCCGGCCACCAGGCCCAGGCCCAGCAGCGGGCCGGGGGTGTACCCGACGGTGAGCTGGTAACCCCGGAGCAGCCGCGCCAGCGCCCGGTTAACGCCGACCGGCACGGCGCCGAACTCGAAGGCCCGTGCCTGGACTCGCTGCTGGACCCCCCAGTACGGGTAGGAAGTGGGGAAGTACCACCGGTCCACCGGTACGTCGTTCGCGGCGTCGACACGAACCGGACGGAACCCCTTCACGAAGTCCTTCAGGACCGCGGCCGTGAGGTCTCGTGGCTGATGGGTGAACACCGTGCGGGCGAAGGAGGCCTGGGCCTCGGCCATCGACTCGCCAGGCGGCAACACGACGGTCATGGCTGGCGACGCGGGGTCGTGGACGTAAAAGTCGACGCCGAAGCGTTGGTCACGTGGCTGCGCCGGGCACAGGGCACGCTCCGGCGCGCCAGCCGGGAGTCGCTCGCAGTCGGCGATGACCGCGGCGCGGCCGTAGAGCACGCCGTCGCTGGCGCCGCTGAGACCCCAGGCACCGGTGGTGATCCGATAATAGCCGGCGTAACCGGTGAGCAGCACCGCGAACCCCGCGGCCAGCGCCGCCGCCCGCAGCCCAATCCGCCGCCAACCGGCCCGGCTGGCCCACAGCGACCCGGCGACGACCAGGTAGGCCAGCGCCGGGACCAGCATGGTGATCCCCACCAGCCGGACGATGACCGCGAAGCCGATCAGAGCACCCGCGCCGGCGGCGTGCCACGGGCCGGGCAACCCGCGCCAGGTCAGCACCCAGATAATCACTACCAGCAGCGCCTGGAACCAGACATCGGGCATGATGTTGTGCTCGATCTGCGCCTGGTAGGCGTCGAGCAACACCGGAGCGCTCGCCAGCGCGGCCAGCCAGCGCCGGGCACCGTGGCGCAGGGCCAGCAGGTAGATCAGCACCGCGATGCCCAGCCCGAGCACGTGCTGTACCACGGCCACCGCGCGCAGGCCACCGAAGGGCAACACGAGGTTCAGGATGAGGTCGTATCCGATCGGGCGCAGCCCGTCGGGGCGCAGGTCGTGGATGTTGTCCAGGTAGCCGAAGGAGTCGATGTAGAGGATCGCGGGCTGGTAGGCCAGCACGGTGAGTACCCGCAGGAGGGCACCCAGGCCGAGCAGCGTCAGCAATATCCAGTGCCGGCGCGGCCAGCGCGGCGCTCGGCAGGCCAGCACCAGGGCGCCAGAATGTGGGCCGGCAGTCTCCGGCCGCGCCAGCAGACCCGTCACCGCTCCGGACCGCCTGCCCCCGTGAAGTCCTTCCAGACCGCGGCCAGCCCGGCAAGCAGCGAGACCGACGGCCGGTAGCCCAACCACTCGCGGGCTCGACTGATGTCGACGATCACCGCGGGCATCTCGCCAGGCTTGGCGGCGACGTGCTCGGCCGGCAGCGCGCGGCCGGTGACCGTGCGCACCGCGTCCAGGAGCTCCAGCACGGTCACCGACCGGCCTGAGCCGATGATCACGGTACCGGTGCAGCGACGGTCCCATGCCGCGAGCACAGCCGCGACGGCGTCATCGACGTGCACGAAGTCGCGCCGCTGCCGCCCGTCGCCATAGATCTGTACCCCCCGGCCGTCCAGCGCGGCGCGCATCATCCTCGGCACAATGCTGTCCTTGCGCCCCATTCCCGGGCCGTAGAGGTTGGTGAAGCGCAACGCGCAGGTGGCCATGCCATAAGCGCCCGCGTAGCCGCACAGCAGCATCTCGCCGGCCGCTTTGGGGGCGCCGTAGGGGGTCAGCGGGCGCGGCGGTACCGCTTCGTCGATGGTGGCGTGGCCAACATCACCGACCACCGCGTTGGTGGAGGCCATGATGAACCGCCCCACGCCGGCGTGGCGGCAACCCTCGAGCAGATCCTGGGTCACCGCCACGTTCGCCTGATAGGTGGCCGCCGGATGCTCCACCGAGCGCAGCACCGAGGTGATGGCGGCCAAGTGCACCACGCCAGCCACATCCCCGCCCGCCAGCGCGTCGGCGATCACCCCTGGCTCGGTGAGCTCACCTACGACGCTGCGGACCGCTGGGTCGGGATGCGCGCCGCGGTCCACCAC
>JBOHFY010000174.1:0-14400 GCA_050699895.1 Pseudonocardiaceae bacterium | reverse complement strand
GGGCCCGCGCCGGTCGCGACCGGCGCGATGCTGCGCTCCCTGCGCGCCGCCTATCCCCCGGCCCAGCTCGTCGTCCTGACCGGCAGTCACGACTGTGCCCATGCCGTCGCGGCGGCGCGGGCCGGTGCCGCCGCCTGGGTGTCTAAGGAGAGCTCGCTAGAGCACCTGCGCACGGTCCTGCGCGGAGTACCGCTCGGTGCCGCCTTCTACCCGCCCCGGCAGCTCGGCGTGGTACTGCGCGAGCTGCGCGAGGACGCCCGCCGCGCCCGCGACCGCGACGCACGGCTCGACGTGCTCACCCATCGCGAGCGCGAGGTGCTGCTGCGCATGGTGGACGGCACGCCGGTGAGCCAGATCGCCGTCGAGTCGGTCGTGTCCACCAGCACCGTCCGGACTCACGTGCGCAGCATCCTCACCAAGCTGGGAGTCCGCAGCCGGCTGGAAGCGGTCAGCGTCGCTCGCGCCGCGGGTCTACGCCCGCTCGCCGACTGACCTTGCGACGCAACTCGAACGGTGGCGGTGCGGCGGTACGCCGCACCGAGATGCCCATGGTCTCGATCATGTCGTCGATGGTGATGGACTGGGCGTCCCGGTGGCTGGCCAGGCCGCGCCGGGCGAGCTCAGCGGCGAGCTCGTGCTGGTGGTCATCGACCTGTTCGCCCCGCGAGCTGTCCCGGGTAGCCAGGATCGGGTACCGCCCGGCGGCCAGGGCGGCCAGCGCGGATCCGGTGCCGGCATGACTGATCACGATATCCGCCTTGCCCAGGGCGGCGCCCAGCTCGGCCGCGGGCAACACCGGCGTGGCCTGGATGGGTAGGTCATCCACCGGGGTGTCGCCGGTCTGCCACAGCACCTCCACCGGCAGCCCGGTGGCCCGCGCCAGGGCACCCTCGGGTGCCAGCAGCGGCGCCAGATGCTCGAACAGCCGGCGGAACGGGTACTGAGTGGCCGCCCCCACCGTGACCACCACCCGAACCACCGCCTCGGGCACCCGCAGCACAGCAGTGGACTCATAACCGTCGAACACGCTGCCGGCGTAGCCCCATCGCTGGTCCGCCCAGCTCTGGTACTGGGTGTAGGTACGGACCCCAGGGACCCACCGCAGGACCCGCCCGGTCAGTGACGGCCCGCTCACCCGCGTTGCGCTCTCGATGTAGTGGCACTCCACTCCCCGCGCGGCCAGATACGGCAAATACCCCAACGCGATCGCCGATCCCGTGGATACCGCTCGAGTCACCTTCCGGCGCTTCATCAACCGGCGCGCGGCGGAGATGCACCGAAGCACATCAGGCACGTTGCGCACCCCGACGTAGGGCACGAACTCCACCTCCCGATCCGCCAGCATCGACCGGCTCTGCTCATTAGCATGGGTCACCCACACGGCATCATCATCGGGGGCGCTATGGGGGGAGATGCGGCTCGCCAGGTTGTCGAGCTGTGTCAGGTGCCCACCCGTCGTGGCGACAAACAGCGTGGTCATGTCGGCAGAGTAACGGGTACTGTCAGTAACGGGTAGTGTCGCCTCCGTGAACGCGCCCCCAACGCTCTCGGACACCGTGCAGCCGGTCACCGTGCGCACCGATCCGCGCGGTGACCCCCGCTGGCGGCTGCTCGCCCTGGGTCCCAGCGGCAGCGTGTTCACCTCGCCGCCGTGGATCGACGCGGTCTGCGCCACTTACGGCTTCACCCCCGCCAGCGCTATCCGGCTCGACGGGGACGGGCAGCCACGCGCGGGGCTGGCCTGGGTGCCGATCAGCGACATTCGCGGTGACCGGGTGTCCAGCCTGCCGTTCTCGGACCGGGCCGAACCGCTGACCGATGACCAGGTCGACTGGAAAGCCCTCGTGGACGGGGTCATCACCGCCGCCGCTCCGCTGACGCTACGGTGCTTCGCGGACGCCGTGCCCGTCAGCGACCCCCGCTTCGAGCAGGTCGCCGAGGCGGCGTGGCACGGCACGCCGCTGGACGGCAGCGTCGAGGAGGTCCGGCAGCGGCTGTCCCAGCACGCCCGCCGCAACATCGCGATCTCCGAACGCGACGGGGTCCGGATCGAGGAGCACACCGGCCGGGACGCCGTGCACCGATTCCACGGGTTGCACGTCGCGCTGCGCAAGCGCAAGTACCGGCTGCTCGCCCAGCCCGTCGAGCTGTTCGACCACATCTGGGACGCCTTCACCCGCGACGACGCGATCGTGACGATGCTCGCGCACGCGGGCGACGAGCTGATCGCCGGCGCGATCTTCCTCACCTGGGGCGACACCCTGTACTACAAGTTCGGGGCCTCGCGCCACGATCACCTGGCCCTTCGCCCCAACGACGCGATCTTCTGGGCCGGGATACGGTGGGGTGTCCAGCGAGGAGCCCGGCTGGTTGACTGGGGGCTGTCCGACCTCGATCAACCGGGTTTGATCGCGTACAAACGCAAGTGGGCTACCGAGCAGCGGCGGATTGTGACCCTGCGCGCCGGCGGAGAGCACGCGCGCGGCAACTCCCAGGCCGGTGCGCTGCTCGGCGAGCTCACCCGGCTGCTCACCGGCGATTCGGTGCCCGATGAGGTGACCAGGCAGGCCGGGACGCTGCTGTATCGCTACTTCTGCTGAACCGTCCGCTGCGCTGGGAGAAGTGGCCGCGTTCGCACCTTGCGACCGTGCGGTGTCTTGCCCCACGGCTTGACCACCGAGAGCCCCGTCGCGGCGAGCAGCAGCACCAGCGCGCCCCCCCTCCCGATCAGCGTCGGCATCCCAGCCGGCTCACCGCCCCCGGCGAGGATCTGAGGCAGCGCGGGCACCAGGAACACCAGTCCAGCGGCGGTCAATACAGCGGCGATCCCACACTTGGCAAGCATCCACCAGTGCCGTACCAGGCCCCAAGGGGTAGACAGCCCCAGGATCAGCCCACTGCCCAGCGAGAAGAACACCACCGGGACGAGCAGCCAGTAGGCGATCACGGCCGTCGCGGCGGCAATCCCCGCCCGCACGACCGGGTGAACGCTGGACAGCCCGGTCACCTCCAGCGCCACCAGCGCGCCGTCGATCCCCAGCCACCCCACCGACATCGCGACATGGACCGTGAGCACAACCGCCCGGGCCCGACGTGATAGCCGTGGGATCGCGAAAAACTTCACTCCGACGCCCGGCATGTCCTGCATCCTGCGACCGCTCGGTGTCTTGCCCCACGGCTTGACCACCGAGAGCCCCGTCGCGGCGAGCAGCAGCACCAGCGCGACCACCCTCCCGATCAGCGTCGGCATCCCAGCCGGCTCACCGCGCCCGGCGAAGATCTGAGGCAGCGCGGGCACCAGGAACACCAGTCCCGCAGCGGCCAACACGGCGGCGATCCCGAACTTGGCGAGCACCCACCAGTGCCGCGTCAGGCCCCAGTGGGTAAACAACGCCAGCACCAGCCCGCTGACCAGCGAGAAGAACACCACCGGGACGAGCACCCAGCAGGAGATCACGGCCGTCGAGGTGGCAATCCCCGCCCGCACGACCGGATGAACGCTGGACAACCCGGTCACCTCCAGCGCCACCAGCGCGCCGTCGATCCCCAGCCACCCCACCGACATCGCGACATGGACCGTGAGCACAACCGCCCGAGCCCAGCGTAATAGTCGTGGGATCGTGGCGGGCTCCACCGCGACGGCTGTCAAGGCTGTTCTCCTCAGCTGCCAGAAAACGATCTTTACCTAGCGTGCGCCGTGCCCCCGCAACAGCGCCGGAACAGTTCGGAGCAGGATCGCGAGATCCGTCCAGAAACTCCAGCTACGCACGTAGGCCAGATCGAGTTCCAACATCTCCAGCGTGCCCATCGTGCTGCGCCCACTGACCTGCCAGAGCCCGGTCAAGCCGGGTGGGACATCGAAGCGCTCGGCGAACTTGGCGGGGAACATCTCCGCTTCCCAGCCCAGGCAGGGGCGGGGCCCGACCAACGACATCTGGCCCACCAGCACGTTGAGCAGCTGAGGAAGCTCGTCGATGCTGGTTCGTCGCAGGATCGAGCCGATCCGGGTCACCCGCGGATCACTATCGATCTTCCAGCTTCCGTCGACCGAGGTGTCCTCACCGCGCAGCTCACGAGCGATGAGCTCACGGTGCTGCGTGTCAGAGCAGCCGGTCCGCATGGTGCGGAACTTGTACATCGTGAACGGTCGGCCCCCCCGGCCTAACCGCTGCTGGCGATAAAACGCCGGGCCTGGAGTCCCCAGCCTGATCACCATCGCGATGAGCAGCATCGGGATCGCGAGCACCAGTAACGCGATCATCACCACCAACAGATCGACGGCGCGCCGAGCAACCGGTTCCCACCGAGCGGGCAAGCGTGCTTGTTCAACGCTGCTGGACACTGAGCCTCCCCGTGGTGATTCCGATCAGCATGAAAAGCACGTCCCCGCCACCTCGCAGCGTCAGATGCGGGTCGAGGACAGTGAGGATGAGCACAAACCACCAGCAGACCCACAACGCTGAGGCGGCCGTACCTATGGCGTCCGGCTGGCCCTGCGACTGGGTCATGAGTGTGGTGGTCCCGCGCAGCACCGTGACCGACAGCCAGATGAAGGCGGCCAACAGCGGGATCCCGCCGATCCAGAGCAACTCCAGGTAGCCGTTCTCCAAGTAGATGATCTCGCGCCATCTCTCGGGGGCCGGCAACACCGAGTTGGGCGACACTCCCAGCAGGACGTTGCTGAAGCCGAACTTCGGTAGGTAGAAGTGGGACAAGTTGTTCCAGCGGCCGATCCAGCTGCGTGGCACGCCATAGTCACCAAAGCCCTGCAACCGGCCGATTAACGCCGGCGCGCCAACCGCGAGCACGACCGGGACCACCCACAGGAACCGCATCGAGTGACGGCGCACGGTGCTGAAGCGCCGCAGGATGAGCCCGGCCACCACGACCGCGGAGATCCAGGTGGAGAACTGGCCGGCGGCGAGCACACCAGCCCCGAGCACGAGTCCCAACCCCAGCCGCTCCCGACGATCCAGCAGCCCCCGGGCCCCACAGCAGACCACTAAGGTCAGGCAGATGATGATGTAGTCACCAGTGGCGATCGGCGAGCCGAGTGTCGTGGTGCCCCGCTCGGCGAGTGCCACCGCGTTGCTGTCGGGCGTCCAGAAGGTCTGCAGCATCGAGACGACCGGGCCGACGTGGAGGGTCTGCAGGATCGCGATCACCGCGACCACGGCCCCCGGCCAGATGATCAGCCGGAAGCACCGCACCACCTGGGCTTCGGTGGTGACGCTGAAGCGCACCAGCAGAGTGATGGCGATGAGCTTGCACATCGGCAGCACGGCGGCCAGATCGGACGTCGCTGGTGTCTGCCCGCGCAGTGTCATGGACAGCAGCGGCCACGCCGTCGACATCAACAGGAAAACACCGAGCGGGATGTCGAGCGGATGCAATTGTAGTGACACCCGCTCGCCCCGGCACCATCGGAGATAGCCGCCGACCAGGGCGCCGGCCAGCAGTACGACCAGCAGCGCCTCGTTAGGGCGCACCAACGGGATCAGGTTGCCGCGGTTGATACCGACAATGAGGGGCAGGGTGCCCAGATAGGCGTATGTCGCGAAGACCGGTCGATAGGCCGCAGCGGCGAACAACCCGACCAGGGCCAGCACTCCGATGACGGCGAAGGCAAGCAGCGGCCCAGCCGCCACCGCGAGGACCCCGCCAACCAGGGCACAGCCGGCGGCTCCCAGCCCCAGCCAGCGGTTGGCCGCGGGAGTCGGCAGGCTCTCGGTTTGAGTCATGACCCACCACCTATCCGTCGTACCGCGACACGGAGCACCAAGACGTAGACCCCGAGCGCCAGGGCACCACCCAGGGTGAGAAGCGCGAAGTCGGCAAGCCGGTCACCACCGTTGACCTGATGGATCCACCACATCGCGGCGGCTACCGGCGCCATCGCCAGCGTGGCCACCAGCGCATCACCCAGATCCCGGAGCTCCAGAAACGGCTCGGGCCACATCGCCCGGCGCAGCCGGGTTAACACCGTCGCGGCCGCGGCAAGCTCACCGCCCAGAATGGCCACCACCAACCAGACCAGCCGAGACCCATCAGCCGGCAATAACAGGGCCACAGCCGCAGCGAGAACTATCACCCCAAACGCAACCTCGCTGGCCCGCCGAGGAACCCGGTCCTCCAACCGCGCGAACAACGCTTGGCGACCAATGTCATGCACTCCACCAACCAGCTGGGCCACCGCCACCACCCCCAGGCAGGTGGCGAGTGGCCCGATCAAGGCCGCGTGCCGCAACTCACCGTTGGCCAGGATGTTCGCGGTGGCCAGTGAGTTCATCGCGAGCAGCACTAACAGCGGCAAGCTGGCTATGACGGCATACGACAACCCCTGCCGCCACGCCGAGCCGAACCTCGCGCCGTCCGCACAATGGGCGGCACGCGCCAATCCGGGCAGCGCGGCCATCGATACGGCACGGGCACTGACGTAGGACAACGAAAAGAACACCGAGTAGGACAGCTGCACCACGAAGACACCACCAGGCACTGAGCCGGCCAACGCGAGCAGCACGTACATCGCCGCCGCCGGCCACGCCGCCACCCCGACCGAGCGCACCAGCCTTCGGGTCACCGCGCGAACCTCGGGATCACACCGCCAACTCATCGACGGGCGGGTCAGCAAACCCACCCGCTCGGTCCCGAACAGCTGCAACGCCGTGTGCAGCGCGACGGCCGCGGTACTGCCCGCCCCCAGCACGACCACCAGACCCACCGGCACCCGCTCACCGTCCAGGCCCATCCCGTAATACCAGCCGGCCAACACCACCGTCAGGATCAAGACGACGTTCTCCACCGCGGGCGCGCCCGCCGCCAGCGCGAAGCGCCCCCGGGCCTGCTGGGCGGCCATACCAAGATGCAGCAGGGCGTACAGCAGGATCTGCGGCGCGACCAGCACAACCAGCAGCGTGGACAGCCACAGACCCCGTGCTCGGGCAGCGGGATCTGGGATCCCGAAGGTCAACGTCCAGGCCACTGCCGGGGATAGCACCATCACCAGCGCGGCCACCCCGCCTGACACGCCCAGCAGCCATCCGGCCACCCCGCCGAGCACCTCCCGGGCTCGCGCCGCGCCGCCGGTACCGACCGCGCGGACCACGCCAGGCACCAGCACCATCGCCAGCACCGGCCCGGCAATCAACGTGAACACCAGGTTCGGGACGACGTAGCCGGTCTGGAAGGCATTAGCGAAATAGGTCGGCCCCAGCACCGCCCCGATCACCACTACCCGCAGCAACCCGGTAGCCCGGCTCACCAGCGTCCACCCCGCGACAGTGGCGGAGTTCCGCACCGTGGTGGTCGAGACTGGGTCCGCAAGCGTCCTCACCGTCGCGGTGGCCACAACCGGGTCCTCACAGCCTCGTCCGGCGCCGCGCGCCCACCGCCGCCATCGCGCCGGCCACGAGCACACCGACCAGCGCCCCGGTGCCGGCCGCGATCAGCGGCTGCGGGAACACCGCGTCGGGCAGCGAATAGGGCGCCGTCAGCAACTGGGCGTTCGGTCCCGCCTGGCCGCTGAGCTTACGGTCATCGATCTTGGCCTGGATCGCCTTCTCCCGTTCCAACGAGGCGTTGAGTTGTGTCCTGGCGTCGTTGAGGGAAGTCTGGGTGGCGGTTCCGCCCAACACCGCTGTGGTGAGTTCCTGCACCCGCTTTTGGATCTGGGTGGTGTTCGTGCGGGTGTCAGCGAGCTGGGTGTCAAGGTTCAGGGTGGCCCCACTGGGCTGGCGGATGAGCGTCAAGTATCCGTCCATGACGGCCTGCAGCGTCTGCATCGCGGCCAGCTTGGTGGAGCCGTCGGCCTCGACCTGGATAACTTCGCTGTTGTCCAGGACCGCCACGCTGATGTCTTTGTCGAGGTTCTTGAACTGCCGGCCCTGCTTCTGCGCGACCGGCTCGAGCACGTTCCGGCTCTTCAGAAACACCAACTGGTTACTGAGCTCGCGATCCTGCCGAAGAGGGTCACCGCCGCGCTGGTCCTGGCTGATGGAGTAGAGGATCTCCGCCCGAGCTCCATAGGTTTTCGGCAAGACCAGCGCGCCGAGGAGCCCAGCGGCGGTGCCAAGCAGGATGATCGTCAACGACAGCAACGCCAGGCGCGTCGTCAACCAGCCATCACCGCGGTCTTCGGTGGGACTGTCGAACTGACCCACCGAACGCTGCGGCGGTACTTCGCCGATCTCCAGGGGCTGCTGCGGTTGCTCCTTCTGGCCCGTCACATGTCCATTCGATTCGCTAGCCCCGTATTGGAAGACACGGGAAACGTCTGTCACAATGCACCTCCGAGCACATCGCAGACCCGCGCAACCTGCTCAATGGTCAGGGTGGGGGACATCGGAAGGGACAGGATCCGGCCGGCAGCACGCTCTGCTACCGGAAATTGCTGGTCTACCGGACATTGCTGGGCTACCGGTACTGACTCGTGGAGTGTGGCCAGCGCCGGCTGCAGATGGCAGGGGATCGGGTAATGCACACCCCACCCGATACCGGCCGCGGTGAGAGCGTTACTGACTTCGCGGCGGTGCTCGACCTGGATGACCGCCAGGTGATAAACCGGTTCGGCGCCAGGCTGCACCGACACCGGTGTGCAGTGCCGAGGCAGCATCTCGCGGTAAGCCGCCATCGCCGCCGCGCGCCGGGCATTGCCAGCATCCAGCGACGGCAACTTGGCCGACAGCAGCGCCGCCTGCAGCGTGTCGAGCCTGCTGTTGCGGCCAGCCCGGTCGTGCAGGTAGCGATCGGCCGCGGACCGCCCGTGATTGGCTATGCTGCGGATCCGGTCGGCCAGGGCGAGATCACTGGTGATCACCGCGCCGCCATCGCCCAGGGCACCGAGGTTCTTGCCAGGATAAAAGCTGAACCCGGCGGCGATGCCCACACTGCCCGCGCGCCTGTCCTGGTGTCGGGCACCGTGCGCCTGCGCGGCGTCCTCAATGAGGGCGAGCCCGTGCGCGGCGGCGATCGCCGAGATCGGCTCGGGGTCCACCATCTGGCCATACAGGTGCACGGCAATGATCGCGGCTGTCGAGCTGTTGATCGCGGCAACCGCCGCGGCTGGATCGATCAGCAGGGTGTCGGGGCACACGTCGACGAACCGAGGCCGGGCACCGGTCGCACAGACCGCCTCGGCCGTCGCGATGAACGTATTCGTGGGGACGATGACCTCGTCGCCACGCCCGATTCCCAGGCCGCTGAGGATAAGTTCCAGAGCATCAGTTCCGTTGGCTACCCCGACGCAGGCCCGCGCTTCACAGTAGGTCGCGAATTCACACTCGAAACGCTCGACCTCGGGACCACCGACGAAGTGACCGTGATCCAGCACAGTCTTCCAGGCGAGGTCGAAGTCCTCACGCAGCCCGTTGGTGACGCCGTGGAGGTCCAAGAAAGGGACCTTGGTAGGGACACGGACAGGAACACCGGAAGAGATGCTGCCGCTACCGGTCATGAGGCCACCCCCCGCATGCGGTCCGCCCCAGCCGGGTCGATGCTGCCGGTGACGAAGGCTGGGCGCCCGGTGGCCTCCGCAACATCGGTGGCGGCGAGGACTCGGACGATGTCCAGCCCGCGTTCCCCCGGCGTGTTCGGCTTGGCTCCGGTACGAATGCATTCGATGAAATGGTTATCTTGCACGAGAAGCGGCTCATTGAACTGAATGTATGGCGAGACGATGTCTCCAGTCCGGTAGGAAACTGGCATGGCGTGCGACTCACCATGTTCGCCGGGATCAGCCGGGTCGACGCCGATGTCGTACACCCGGACACGCTCATTGTCCGACATGTCGTCGTAGACCGCCATTTTGCGTTCTCCGACAACGGTGACCCGCCGGACCTTGCACGGATCCAGCCAGCTCACGTGCACGAAAGCATGGGTGACCGCCCGCTCGAAATCCAATCGCAGGTAAGCCACGTCGGCGTGACGGTGTCCGACATGCCGTTTGGCCCATACCCAGGTAGTCCTGGGAACCTCGTCCAGCAAGAACGACGCGATCGAGATGTCATGCGGAGCGAGGTCCCAGATGACGTTGCAGTCGCGCTGGTACTTGCCCAGACTCAGCCGGGCGGCGTCGATGTAGAGGATCCTGCCGAGCTCACCGGAATCGATGATCTCCTTCAGCTTCCAGACGGCCGCGGTGTACTCGAAGGTGTGTCCCGCCATCAGGTGTACCCCGCTGGCCGCCGCCGCGTCGACCATCTCCTGCGCATCCTCGACCGTCGTGGCCAGCGGCTTCTCCACCAGGGCGTGCCGCCCGTGGCGCAGTGCTTGCAGCGCGACCGCGGCGTGGGTGCTCGGCGGAGTCGCGACGACCACCGCATCCACCCGGTCCACCACGTCGTTGAACTGGAGTGTCGATTCCGCTGATGGGTAGTTTCGCCTCGCCTCCGCGATCCGCTCGGGATCTTCGTCGACGATGGTCACCTGCACACCCGGCATGCTGCTGAGCACCCGCATGTGCTTGGAGCCCCAGTAGCCATAACCGACTACCGCCACGCGGACATCGGGATTACCTGCAACGAAATTCATCGAGACGGGCCCCCTGCCGTGACTCGAGTTGTCTGCCGACAACTGAATGTTCCGGAACGCACGGAACGTGAGCACACTCAGTGACCGATCAGGCCCCCTGTGAGCCGTACTCACCCTCTCGTACCGTGGGTTCGCCCCTCCCCACACTGCGTATATCTACCGGCCACTGCCAGTCGTTACCCGGTTACGGTCACCGCCGAGACTTTCACCCGAATGGAGTAACCAGATTCCTCAGCGTGTTGAATGCGCATCGTCATCAACCAATTACCCAGTGACGTAACTGGTGCTCAGGTGGGCCCGCAGAGCGGGCCCGTCAGCACACCGGGAGTCGGCGACTCACGCCCTCGGCGCGATCTTGGCCAGCCGCTGCGGCGTAGGCCAACGCACGTTCCACGCCCAACCCAGCTTCTCGAACAGCCAGATCACTCGGGCCGAGATGTCGATCTGCCCCCGGAGCACGCCGTGCCGGGCCGATGTCGGATCGGCATGGTGCAAGTTGTGCCAGGACTCCCCAGCGGACAGGATCGCCATCGGCCAGAAGTTCGCGGCCTTGTCCCGCGAGGCGAACGGTCGCTTGCCGATCATGTGACAGACCGAGTTCACCGCCCAGGTGACGTGATGCAAGAACGACACCCGGACCAGCCCAGCCCAGAAGAGCCCGGTCAGCACCGCCCACCAAGACCAGGCCACCAGCCCGCCGACAATACCGGGAAGCACGAGCCAGATCCCGGTCCACAGCCAGAACAACTTGCTGACCCGCACCATCGTCGAGTCGGCCAGCAGGTCTGGGACGAACCGGCGCGGATTGGTGAGGTCCCGGTTGAACAACCAGCCCATATGGGCATGCCAGAAGCCCTTGGCCACCGCGATCGGGGAGGTACCGAACAACCACGGCGAATGCGGGTCGCCCTCCTTGTCGGAGTAGGCATGATGGCGCCGGTGGTCAGCCACCCAATGCAGCAGCGGGCCCTGCATGGCGGTGCTGCCCAACACCGCCAGGCCCACCCGCAACCACCGCTTGGCCTTGAACGAGCCATGGGTGAAGTGGCGGTGGTACCCGACAGTCACCCCCAACAGGCTGACGAAGTAGGTGACCGCGAACAACACGATGTCTACCCAGCCCAGCCCCCACCCCCAGGCGACCGGCACCGCGACTATCAAGGCCAGCATGGGGGCAAGCACGAAGAGGTACACCAGAACGTGCGGGCCCCACGGCCGCCAACCCGAGAGAACCGGCTCGGGCTCCATATGCTGCTGGTCAGAGTCGGCGGTCAGCGTCATGGGCCGGTGCTCCTCATGTCGGCAGGCGCGGACGGCCGCCTCCTGAACCGTAGATTATCTACCCGAGCTGACGCAAAGGGCTGTGGCCATGTCACGATGTGCCCGCAGGCCTCGGCCCGCTCGTCCGCCGTAGTGTAAAGGCAGCACCTCGGATTTTGGTTCCGATGGTCCAGGTTCGAATCCTGGCGGCGGAGCGCTGTACGGGAAGGACAGACCGATGCTCCCAGGCGGGAGCCTCACGACAGCGGTCGTGTTGGCCGCTGGTGAGGGCACCCGGATGCGCTCGGCGATCCCCAAGGTGCTGCACCCGCTGGCCGGTCGCCCGTTGGTGGAGCACGCGGTGCGGGCCACCGCCGGGTTGGCCCCGGAACACCTGGTCGTGGTCATCGGTCACGGTCGGGGCACGGTGGAGGCGCACCTGCGCGCGGTCGCGGCCGCGCTGGGACGCGAGGTACGTGCCGCGGTACAGGCCCAGCAGCTGGGCACCGGTGATGCGGTCCGTTCCGCGTTGGCGGTCCTGCCGGCCGGGTTGTCCGGGACGGTGCTGGTCAGCTGTGGTGACGTGCCGCTGCTGGACACCGCCACGCTAGCTGGACTGATCGCCGAGCATCATCGCGGCGGGCACGCGGTGACTGTGTTGGCCGCGACACTCGAGGACCCAACCGGCTACGGGCGGGTGGTGCGGGACCGCTCGGGTGCGGTCATCGGCATCGTGGAACATCAGGACGCCACCGCGGCGCAGCGCGCCATCCACGAGATCAACTCTGGGGTGTTCGCCTTCGACGCCGCAGCGCTGTGCGATGCGCTGGGACGGCTGGGTCCGGCGAATAGCCAGGGCGAGCTGTACCTCACTGATGTGCTGGGCCTGGTCCGCGCGAGCGGGCTGCCGGTCGGCGCGCACCCGTGCGCGGACCCGTGGCTGGTGGCCGGGGTGAACGACCGGGTGCAGCTGGCCGCGGTGGGCGCGGAGTGCAACCGGCGGCTGCTGGAGCACTGGATGCGAGCCGGGGTCACCGTCATCGACCCGGCCTCAGTGTGGCTGGACGTCGACGTCGAGCTCGCCCCCGACGTCGTGCTGCATCCCGGGGTGCAGCTGCACGCGGGCACCGTGGTGGGTCCGGGTACGGCGATCGGGCCCGACTCGACCCTGTCCAGCTGCACCGTCGGCGCGGGCGCGACCGTGGTGCGCACCCATGCCCTCGGCGCGGTGGTGGCCGACGGGGCCCACATCGGCCCCTTCGCCTACTTACGGCCGGGCAGCCGGGTCGGCGAGCGAGCCAAGGTCGGCACCTTCGTGGAGACCAAGAACGCGCAGCTGGGTCCTGGCGCGAAGGTGCCGCACCTGAGCTACGTCGGGGACGCGACGATCGGTGCGGGCAGCAACATCGGCGCGGCCACCGTGTTCGTCAACTACGACGGGGTCACCAAACACCACACCACTGTGGGCGCGCACGCCCGGACCGGCGCCGACAACATGTTCGTCGCCCCGGTGACCATCGGCGACGGCGCCTACACCGCAGCCGGCTCAGTGATCACACAGGATGTGCCGCCAGGGGCACTGGCGGTGGCGCGGGGCCACCAGCGCAACGTCGAGGGCTGGGTGGCCCGGCGGCGCCCGGGAACCCCCTCGGCACACGCGGCCATCCAGGCCCAGCAGCTCGACGGTGACCAGACGCGGCAGGAGCGAGCATGACCCTTTCCACCATGTCAGCGACCCCGAAGAAGAGCCTGATGCTGCTCTCCGGGCGCTACCACCCCGAGCTGGTCGGCGAGGTGGCCAAGCACCTTGACATCGCCGTCACCCCACAGTCAGCTTATTCTTTCGCCAACGGTGAGAGCTTCGTCCGGTTCGAGGAGTCGGTGCGCGGCTGCGACGCCTTCGTCATGCAAGCCCACACCGCCCCGATCAACGACGCCATCATGGAACACCTGATCATGGTAGATGCGCTCAAGCGCGCGTCGGCCAAGCGCATCACCGCCGTGATGCCGTTCTGGGGTTACAGCCGCCAGGACAAGAAACACCGAGGGCGCGAGCCCATCTCCGCCCGGCTCGTCGCGGACCTGCTCAAGGTCGCCGGTGCGCACCGGATCATGACGGTGGACCTGCACACGGCACAGATCCAGGGCTTCTTCGACGGACCGGTGGACCACCTGTTCGCGCTGCCCCTGCTCGCCGGCCACATCAAGAACACCTACGCCGGGCGTGAGCTGGCCGTGGTGTCGCCGGACTCCGGCCGGGTGCGGCTGGCCGAACGCTGGGCCGAGGCTCTCGGCGGTACACCGCTGGCGTTCATCCACAAGACCCGCGACCCCTGCAGGCCCAACCGGGCCGTTGCCAACCGAGTGGTCGGCGACATCGACGGCCGGCTCTGCCTGGTGATCGACGACATGATCGACACCGGTGGCACGGTGGCCGGTGCCGTCCGGGCGCTGCACAAGGCCGGCGCCACCGACGTCGTCGTCGCCGCCACCCACGGGGTGTTGTCCGGCCCGGCTACCGAGCGGCTGTCCAGCTGCGGCGCCCGCGAGGTCATCCTCACCAACACATTGCCCATATCGGACGAGAAGCGCTTCGTCGGGATGACAGTGTTG
>JBOHFY010000173.1:0-12148 GCA_050699895.1 Pseudonocardiaceae bacterium | reverse complement strand
GCGGTCGCCGTCCGGCCAGTTCGTGGGAGAGCATCGCGGTCCGCTCCCCTCGATCGAGCTCGGCATAGGGCACCGCGAGCTCATCGAGCGGGTCGTAGAGGGCCGCGAGGGCGGCGTGCAGCGCCTCGGCGTGCTCACGCACGTCCAGCGCCGCGAGGTGCAGTCCGAGCGCTCGGGCACTGCGCAGTGTCCTGGCCAGGGTGCCTTCGGCGATGCGTTCCCCGAGATGGCCGCGCAGCGAGGCGTCCATCAGCTCCAGGTCGGCGACGTAGGACTGTGCCCCCAGATAGTCCCGGCCCGCTTGGTGCCCGGCGCCGTCGCGACTCCGCCGCCTGGTTCGGGTCAGGCGTGCGTGGATGTAGGAACACTTCAGCCGGTAGGGCTCATCGGCGTTGAGCCGGATGTAGCGGTCATAGACCTCGGGCAGCAGGCGCCGGTCATGGGCGAGGCTGCGCCGCAGGCTCTCGGAGACGCCAACCACGCGGGTGGACACACTCAGTTCCTGGACGAGCTGCTCGATCAGCGCCAGCTGGATGGTCAGCGCCCGGTCCGCGTAGAGCCGCAACACGTCGAGGGTGACCTGCGGTGAGACGTGGGGGTTGCCGTCGCGGTCCCCCCCGACCCAGCAGCCGAGCACCACCGGACGGGACTGTGGCGCCAGCGCGAACCCAGCACGGGCGAGCTCGTCCTCAAGGTCCTCCAGCAGGTCCGGCACCGCGCGGGTTCCGACCTGCTCAAGGTAGTAGACGACCGCGCGGGCCTCGTCGAGAACCGTCGGCGGGCCGCGCCGGATCTCGTCTGTCTGCCAGAGCAGATCCACCAGCCGCCCGAGCCGCCGTCGCGACTGCTCCTCGGGCAGATCCTGGTCGAGGACGTCGGCCACCCGGCGCAGGATGCCCTGCACCGACGTGCGGGACGCCTCGGTCGGGTGCGCGGTGAACACCGGCCGCAGCTCCATCCGGGCCAGCACCGCCTCCACCTCGGCCCGGTCGACGTCCCGGGCCAGCCGGTCCACCACCGCGCGCAGCGGTCCTCGCCGCCCGCCGACCGCGGCGCGCTGCTCCCGCGAGCGGTGCAGCTGCTCGGCCACGTTGGCGAGCTGGAAGTAGATCGAGAACCCCCGGGCGAGCTGCACGGCTGTGCCGACATCAAGCGTGGACAGCAACGACCTGATCTCCGCACTGCCCTCCACCAGAGCGGCCCGGGACAGCCCCCGTACCTGCTCCACCAGTTTGAGCAGTTCCTCGCCGCCGTGACGGACCAAGGTCTCACCAAGCAGCGTCGACAGCAGGCGGATGTCGGCTCGCAGCGCGTGGTGCTGCGACTCCGAGACGACACCGGCGTGGGTGGCCACCGAGTCCAGGCGCTTGCCCTGCTCGGCGCTTGAGTCCTGTCGGGACGGCGACGCCATCGGCTCCCTCTCTCATCCAACGCCGTCGAGCGGAAGCACAGAACATTGATAGTCACACGCTCGGCCGACAACCCCCAAGCACAGTCCCACAAGCTTTTCGCACTGTTAACAGCGTCGCGCACAAGGCCAGATGACTCTCCTTACGCATCACGGTACGCTTTCGCGTATGAACCAGCGTGAGCGCTTAACGATCTCTCTGGACCAGCTCGTGGCCGCCAGGGTTCGCCAGTGCGGCGCTCGTACGCGGGGGGGCGCGTCGGGCTACCTCGAGCGCCTCGTTCGAGCTGATGCCCTGCGCGAAGCGGCCGACAGCATGGCGCGCTGGTACGCGGCCAATCCCATCCATGCCGAAGACTCGCTGGCTGAGACTGCCGCCGCCCTTGACGAGGCCGGCTGAGTGTCCCTCCGACGGGGAGCCGTCTGCCCCTACAAACCAGTCCTGCACCGGCCCAGCCAATCGCTACAGCGCTTGATCATCTCCGCGGACCCGCTCAACGAGTCACCCTTACCTGTGGTACTCGGGCTGCAGGTCGTCGATCGTGACCCTGACTCCCTCCTGTCCGTGAGACTTGCCGGTCATGGCTGGGCGGTCATCACCACTATCGAACAAGTGATCAAATCTCATCTCGACGAACCAGCTGGCATCATCAGCCCCGACGAACAGCAGGCCGTCGACAACGCTCTCCGCGCCGCTCTTGATCTGTAAAACCAGCGCTTGATCCATAGGCCACAATGGGTGTCCAAGGGCGTCCACCAATTTCGCGGGAGGGCACGTTCATGGCGCAGGCCGCCGAGCCTCCCTCAGGTACCAGGGATTTCCTGGCTGAGGAGGTGCGCCGCCGCAAGGCCGCGTTCGACACCATCGGCGCGGTGTTCGAGCGTTATGGCTTCGACCCCCTGGAGACCCCCGCGTTCGAGCGCCTGGAGGTCTTCGCCGGCAAACTCGGCGACGAGGCCTCGGCACTCATCTTCAAGATCCTCAAGCGGGGGGTGCACGAAGCCACCGGCGAAGCCGACCTGGCCTTGCGCTACGACCACACCGTGCCCCTGGCCCGGGTCGTCGGCACCTACGGCAGCACACTGCCCTCGCCCTACAAGCGGTACACCCTCGGCCCGGTCTGGCGGGCCGACCGCCCCGCCAAGGGCCGCTTCCGCGAGTTCGCCCAGTGCGACATCGACACCGTGGGCTCGGCGTCCCCGCTGGCGGACGCGGAGATCATCTGGGCCGTCCACGACGGCGTGGCGGCCCTGGGCATCGAGGACTTCCAGGTCCTCGTCAACAGCCGCCAAGCGCTGCACGGGCTCCTGCAGGCCTACAACATCGCCCCTGAGCTGGGCGAGAAGGTACTCGGCAGCCTCGACAAGCTGGACAAGACGACCCCGGAGACGGTGACCGCCGAACTGGTCAACCGGGGCCTGACCGCGAGCGCGGCCGAGAGCCTGGTCACCGACGTGACCGCCCCGGACACCGACCGGGTGCGCAAGCAACTCGACACCACCGAGCGCGGCCGCCGCGGGCTCGCCGAGGTGGACCGCCTGCTGGAGCTCACCGCCGGCCTGCCGGCCGGTCGCGTGGTGTTCACCCCCCGGATGGTCCGCGGGCTGGACTACTACACCGGCCCGATCTTCGAGGTCACCGCCACCGGCTACCCCGGCTCGATCGCCTCCGGCGGACGCTACGACGGCCTGGTCGCCAAGCTCGGCGGCCCGGACGTGCCCGCCTGCGGTGGCTCCATCGGCATCGAACGCATCCTGGCGACCCAGGCCGTCGTAGCGCCAGCCGACCACTGCGGCTTGGATGTCGCGCTCACGGTTCTTGGGGCCGGAGCGGACATCATGCGGCTGGCCGGCGAGATCCGGGCCCTGGGCCTGCGCACCGGGGTCTATCTCGGCTCCTCGGGCAAGCTCGGCAGGCAGTTGCAGTGGGCCAACGACCAGAACGCCCGGTTTGTCCTGATCTACGGCCCGGAAGAACAGAAAACCGGCGAGGTCACCGTGCGCGACATGGCTTCGGGTGAGCAGACCCGGGTCCCCCTCGCGGAGGCCGCCACCCACCTACGGCCGGCGGTGGCGAACGGTCAAGACGGGCGGTAAGCGACTGCCCACATTGTCAGTCAGAGGCCCGGTTTTGTCGGGCACCGGCGCTATCGTCTCGGCATGGCCGCTCCCTCCGCCGCGCTCCCACCGGACCACGAGTCAGTCCCGCTGCCCCCGGACCCGCAAGCTATCCGCGCGTGCCTGACGCCGGATGTCGCCGCCGCGTTCGACGCCGAGTGGGAAATCGTGCTGGACGAGGCGAAACAGGCCAAGGACCTCACCCCCGTGCACGAGCTGCTGCGCAAGTGGCGGCACTTCGCCTACGCTGAGGTGAAGAACCCCGGCACCTACGAGCGGATGCTGGCCACCACGGCGCGCACGCTGGCCACCGGCAGGGCACCGGAGGGCAGCATCTCGGGCGAGGAGATGAAGGCCCTGATCCGTCAGCGGCTAAGCCGGTAGGTGTACCGCCTCGTCATCTACCCCGAGGCCCAGGAACAGATCGCGGCGCTGCCCGACGAGGCGCTCGAGGACTACGCCGAGGTGCTGGGCGTGCTTGAGCTCGCGCCGTGGAGCGGCGAGCCACAGCACAAGGCCAACCCAGACGCGGCCGTGCGACGGTGGATATTCGGCTCCGATGGGGCCGGCCAGGCCGTCTACCTGATCTTGGAGGACCAGCACGAGGTCCACGTGATCCTCGTGCTGTGGCTTGGCTGACCGGGCGAAGCATGAACTCGCCGAGGCACGCCCTCCAGGTGCTCGCCTCGGGCGAGCATGCATGGGATAGCGTGCAAATATGAACGAGCGGATGACGGTGAGCCTGCCGGTGGAGCTGGCTGCGGAGGCCCGGCGGGCCGTGGAGACCGGCGCCGCAGCGAGTGTGTCGTCTTACATCGCGGATGCCATCAGCGCCAAGGCCGAGCGGCAGCACGCGCTGGCCGAGCTGGAGCGGGTGTTCGGTGGCCCGCCGCCAGCCGAGGAGCTGGCGGCCGCCCGCCTGGCGTTGGGGAGTAACCCAGCGTCACGCCTGGCGTGATCGGCGGGCGAATCCTCGACACCTCCGCGCTGGAGCACTTCGCCACCGGATGCTCGGTCTATGCCCGGGCACTGGTCTGGGCGGCGGTCGAGCAAAGTAACGTCTTGGTGATACCCACCACCGCCCTGACCACGGCCTGGGCCCGGATCCCCGCCCAGGACCACCCGGTCCTTGAGGTACTGCTCGGCCTGCCGAACACCGTTGTCGAGGTCCTCGACCCGCCGACCGCCCACGAAGTCGGGCTCCTCCTCGCCGCCGCCGACGGCCGGGGTGACCTGGCTGCGGCCCACGTCGTCTGGTGCTGGCGGCGGCGCGGCTGGGCGATTCTCACCGCCGATCCAGGGCCCTTGCGTAAACTCGATCCCGAGGTAGAGATCGAGGAACTGCCCTGACACGCCAGCCAGGGGCTGGCGCCTACAACCCGGGCTCCGCTCGCTGTGTGGTGTCAGCTAAAGATTGCTGAAGAGTGCCATGCCGCCAGCCTGGAAGAACACGGTCTCTTCGACTTCCTGTCCTTGCCAGCCGAGCTGCTCATAGAACGCCTGGTCACGCTGCACGTCGGCGACGCCCAGCGTGACCAGGCTGACCCGCTGCTCCATTGCCCCAAGCTACCAAGCACCTCGAGAGGTGCCGATTCACTGTCCAGGGGCTGCGAGCTTCGTGGGAGTGCTCTGCGCCCAGGGCGCCAGCAGCAGGTCCCGGGTGATCTCCATGTGTCCGCGGTGCTGAGCGAGTTCCTCGTAGATGTGCACCAGAGCACCACCCTGAGTCCTGCCCAGTGGCAGCTCGACGGCCTCTGGGCGTGGTGTGCCCCGGGGTAGGGCGGATGGGTCAACATTCGCGGTATCCGCCCGCAGCTGGTGGCGTGCGCGGCCGGCCCGCTCGACAAGGCTGCTGACCGGACCAGCCGCGCGGAACTCCGCGGCTCGGTCCCGCTCCACAGGACGCCCGGCGACGATGTAACCACCCCAATACTCCATCACGCCCAGGCAATGAGTGAGGATGATGTAGGGCGAGTTGGCACCAGGGATGTCGGGACGGCGGTTAGCGCGTTCGTCGCCGAGTTCGCTGACAATGCTCACCATGCCATCGAGCGCATCGTCCACGAAGGCGAGGTAGTCCTCGATCGAGATCATCCCAACAGCCTGGCCGAAGGCTCCGCGCGACACCAGACACACAACACGCACAGCCGTGTGCGAGGCGGCGCGCGCTACGAGTACGCGGTTATCTACCGTGGGTGCCCACCTGCATGCACCAGGAATCGACGTCCAGGGCTGTCAGCTCCCCGAAGCCGACCTGAGCCACAGTGATGTGAGCCGCGGGCGCTGGGACCACGCCAGTATTGACCGCGCGGATCTCACTGGGGCGGTGCTTGCGGACTCGTCCTGGTCGGGCGTGACTGCCATCGAGACGAACGCGACCAACGCAACCGGAGAGGGGCTGACCGCGACAGAATGCACCTTCTCTCAGGCCGTGTTCACGGGATTCGCAGGTCGTTATGCAACCTTCCGCAACTGCAACTTCCGAGGCGCTGATCTGCGCGACGCGTACCTATATCGGGCGTCGTTCATCGGTGATCCGCCGACGTCGGCGTGTCTGGTGAAGGCCCAGCTGGATGGCGCCAATCTCACCCAGGCATATCTCGCCGCCGACTTCACCGGAGCGAGCATTCGACACGCCTGGGCGACCTATGCGCGCCTCAACCAGTCGATCTTCAACGACGCTGACCTGAGCGGGACATCGCTGTTCCGAGCCAGTGCGGTGAAGATAGAGTTCACCGGCGCACGACTGGCTGGGCAACGCGGGGCGATACTCGCTGATCGCTGTCCCGACCTGCCGCAGTCCCTGCAGACCGCTGGGGACCCGAACAACGAACGCGTAGCCGAGCTAGTCGAGGAACTGACCGAGCTGTTAGCGAGAGATGCGGGGAAGTCGACGTGACAACGCCCGCTATGGCGCGCACGACCAGGATAAGCTTGGTGGACCTCTCCGGCGAGGCCACAGTTGCCTACACACCGCTCGAGGAACAAATCTACCCGAGCGAATACCGAGCACTCCAACACCCGAAACACCTTGGCTGCCAGCTCCTGCGCTCGTTCCATCAAGCGGCCCTCGGTCGCCGCCGGGCAGGTGAATCAAGGATTGCCGAGTCGGTACTTCTCCTCGTAGGCGTACAGGAAGCCGACCGGCACGCACTCCCCTGGTGACACGGTCTTTTCAAGATCATAATTCGAGTTTGGGGATCTTGAAACGACCGTGCGTGTCCTACCGCGTGCGTCACACGCTGAATTGCCTTGTCGACCACCTGGGTAGGGCCTAGATCGACTAATTGGCCCTGAATCCCGGCCGGATCCGCCGACCGACTACCATCGAACGGGCCAGCATGTGCCCCTCATGACCGATGCCAGTCTTAAGGAGACTCCCACGTCCGCATCCCGTCCCGCCGCCGTGGCCGAACCCGTCGTCCTAGTCCCGGCCGGCACGACGTGCGCCGAGGCGGTCACTGCGGCGAAGCTGCCTATGGCAGGTCCGAACGCGATCGTCGTCGTCCGCAGCCTGGACGGCACGTTGCGGGACCTTGACTGGACACCAGAGGTTGATGTCGAGGTCGAGCCCGTCGCGATGTCCAGCCCGGACGGCCTCACCGTGTTACGTCATTCGACGGCTCACGTACTCGCCCAAGCCGTGCAGGACGTGGACCCGGAGGCGAAGCTTGGTATCGGGCCGCCGATCGAGAACGGTTTCTACTACGATTTCGACGTCGCGCGCCCGTTCCAACCCGAGGATCTCGAACGCATCGAGAGCCGGATGCAGGAGATCATCAAGTCGGGCCAGAGGTTCCGCCGCCGGGTGTTCCCGTCCCTGGACGCTGCCAAGGCCGAGCTGGTCGACGAGCCGTACAAGCTCGAACTCGTCGACATCAAGGGCGGGGTCGACACCGGCGAGGTCATGGAGGTCGGTGGCAGCGAGTTGACAATCTACGACAACGTCGATGCCAAGACCGGCCAGACGTGCTGGTCGGACCTGTGCCGGGGCCCGCACCTGCCCTCGACCCGGCTGATCCCCGCCTTCAAGGTCATGCGCAGCGCCGCCGCGTACTGGCGGGGTAGTGAGAAGAATCCGCAGCTGCAGCGGATCTACGGCACCGCGTGGCCGACCCGGGACGCGCTCAAGGAGCACCTGCGGATGCTGGCCGAGGCCGCCAAGCGCGACCACCGCCGCATCGGCGAGGACCTGGACCTGTTCGCCTTCAACAAGGAGATCGGCCGGGGGCTGCCACTGTGGCTGCCCAACGGCACGATCATCCGCGACGAGCTGGAGGACTGGGCCCGGCAGACCGAACGTAAGCTGGGCTATCAGCGGGTGGTGACCCCGCACATCACCCAGGAGGACCTGTACTACCTATCTGGGCACTTGCCCTACTACGCCGATGACTTGTACGCACCCATCGACATTGAGGGCGAGAAGTATTACCTGCGGCCGATGAACTGCCCGCATCACCACATGGTGTACAAGGCACGGCCGCACAGCTATCGCGAGCTGCCCTACAAGATCGCCGAGTACGGGACCGTCTACCGGTTCGAGCGCAGCGGGCAGCTGCACGGCATGATGCGGGTCCGGGGGTTCACGCAGAACGACGCGCATATCTACTGCACGTATGACCAGGCCAAGGATCAGTTCCTGGAGGTCATGCGGATGCACGACGACTACTACCGCGCGCTGGGCATTACCGACTTCTTCATGGTGTTGGCCCTGCGGGACCCGGCCAACAAGGACAAGTACCACGACGACGACGAGATGTGGACCACGGCCGAGCGGATCGCCCGCGAAGCCATGGAGGAATCCCGCATCCCCTACGTCGAGGAAATCGGCGGTGCCGCGCACTACGGACCGAAGGTCGACTTCGTGATCCGGGCGGTGACCGGCAAGGAGTTCGCCGCCTCCACCAACCAGGTCGACCTTTACACCCCGCACCGATTCGGCCTGAACTACCACGACTCGGACGGCACCGAGAAACCCGTTGTCGTGATTCACCGCGCGCCGCTTGGCTCGCACGAGCGGTTCGTGGCCTACCTCACCGAACACTTCGCCGGCGCGTTCCCGGTCTGGCTCGCCCCAGAGCAGGTACGGATCATCCCGATCGTCGACGACCTGCTGGACTACGCGAACGAGGTTCGCGGCACGCTCGTGGAGGCCGACCTGCGGGCCGATGTCGACACCAGCGACGGGCGACTGCCCGCGAAGGTACGCGCGGCCATCACCCGGAAGATCCCGCTGATCATCGTGCTCGGCCGGCGCGAAGCCGAGCAGCGGGCAGTGACAGTCCGATACCGCTCCGGCCGGGAAACCCCCATGGCGCTAGACGACTTCGTCAAGCACGCGAAGGAACTGGTGCGCAGCAAGAGCCTGGAGGGCGCCGGGCACCTCCGCCAGGGTAACTAGTCCAGCGGAGTCAGATCCCGTTCCTCGGGTTGTACGAGTATTCGCCAATCGGCCAGCCAGACACCGGTTTCTGGAGATAGCACCAGACCTTGATGCCCGACACCCGAAAATTGCCGCGAGGCTTGCCTTGACTGCTGGCCAGTTCACGGTCGCCCGATACCGGACAGAACGCACTCGATATTTCGCATTGAAAGGAGGAATCGACGTTCATTGCGGCGCCGGTCCATTAATGTTGTTCAACTTCCAATGGGATGACACCAACAGCGAGAGATTCGACTTCCGCACCACCGACGGCGAAGCCGTGACGGTGATCCACTCCACGCTGGCTGGCGGCTGGCCGAAAGTGCTCCCCGCTGTGGTTGGTCAGGCCTTGTCCGGTTGGACACCACGTGAAATGCCGGTTGGATTGACACCCGACCCGGTGACCGTGCTGCCGGTCAAACCCAAAGACACTGATGTCGCCGCTGACGCCGTCGACCGACTGCGGCGCAGCGGGGTGCCGGCTGCCCTCGGAGAAGTGGGACGGAAGTCGCTGGGCGCACGGGTCCACCGGTTGCGACAACGCTGGGGCCCCTTCCACTCGGCGGTAGGTGATCGAGAGGCGGCAGGATCGCCCCTATCGATCACCCGGACTGCAAAAGATGACTCTTTCAGCGCGGAAATGTTCGTGCGCAAGTTCAGGAGATCAGCTCAATATCTGCGGGCTCAATCGCAGCGCGAGACGGAGTGATCTGCCGTTCGAGAATTGAACTGGGATCAGTTCAGGTCGAACAGACTGACACCATAATCCAGTCGCGCACGAGCGAGGATGGCGCGCCGCAAGATGCCAGCCGTCAGGACGTTCACGCACGGCACGATCGGGTATAATGGAGGTCGCGAACCTTCAGGGTAGTTGCGGCCTCGTACGGTTGCCTGGACGGTTAGGCAAGGTCGTCGAACTCGCCGGTTTTGACGCCTTTGATCCAGGCGTGCATCTCGGGGCGGGTGACGAGCACGGCACCGGCGTCGGGGTGGTTGCTGTTGCGGACGGCGATCCGGCCGTCCGGCAGCGCGGCCACCTCGACACAGGTACCGCCGTTGCTGCCACCAGTGTCTGTAAAGCTGCTCGTGCGCCACTGGAGCTGGGCCAGGGGCTCCGACCTGGTCATCCGCTGACCTCCTTCGGGTCACTCGTAGTTGTGCATCGCCTCGGCGATCAGCTGGGCGGACTCCTGGCGGGACAGTGCCCGCTGGGTCAGGATGCCGAAGCGCAGGGTCCATTCTCGCACCCGGTCCCGGTCTTCGACGTAGAGAGTCCCCGCCGGGCACTCGGTGTACCCGATGTCCGGGATCGGGGCGGGCAGCGTGAGCAGAGTGAACGGTCCCTCCAATCCGGGGCTGCCACCCACGTCGCGGAGCAGCACCTGGACGGTGATGTTCGGTTTCTCAGTGGCCTGTAGCAACTTGCGCATCTGGTCGTGCATCACGATCCGATCGCCGATCAGCCGTTGCAGGATCGTCTCGTCCAGGATGAAGTGCAGCTGCGGTGGATCGTCCTTGGTGAGGATCTGCTGCCGGGCCATCCGGCCCGCTACCCGGCGTTCCAGCTCGGCCGGGCTGAACAGCCCCGGCTTGATTGACGTGGCAAGTGCCCGGGTGTAGTCAGCGCTCTGCAGCAGGCCGTGCACCATCTGATTCTGAAAGTCGCGGAGCGCCACCAGCCCACTTTCCAGGCTCAGTAACGGCCGCAACTTGTCAGGAAACTCCTCGCTGAAGCTGGTCCACCAGCCTCGCTCACCGGAGGCGGTGGCGAGCTGCACCAGTGCGTCGCGGGTTTCGGTGTCGGTGACGCCGTAGGCGTCGAGGAGCTGCTCGACCTCTCGCGGCTTGACGTGGTGCTCCCGGTTCTCCACCCGCGACAGCTTCGATCGCGACCACTTCCCCTCCCCCGTGCCCAGCCGCTCGATCGCCTGCTCCTGAGTGAGCTCGGCCTGCTCGCGCTGCGCCTTGAGAGCGGCGGCGAGCTGCCAGCGACGCACGACGGACCCGCTGGCGTCCAGGCCCTCCGTCATGACCACCTCCCGGGGTGCTGATGGCACGGCACGATAACCCACACGGATGATATCTGGACTGTCCGTTTGATAATGTGGACAGTCCAGATCACTCTACAGTCAGTCCAGATCAGCAGCTGAGGAGGTCACGATGGTAGTGCAGTCAGATCAGGAACCCGCGGAGGTCAACCCGGCTACGCTCGCTCCACTGTGGAACGAGGCGGAGTTCGCCGAGGAGATCAACGCGATGGTGGCCGAGGAAGCACCCAGGCTCTTCGCCGTGGTGCAGGAGTACGGCGAACGGGTGGATATCCGGGTCGCGGCCTGGGGCATGGCGTTCGAGAACCGCGTGAAGGTCTTCGCCGTGGATCGCAGCCTGCACCTGAGCCTGCGATCACCCGAACGAGCGGTGCGCGCGTTCACCCACGCCCCCCACATCACCGCCCACCTGGTCTGGATCAACCCCGACCCCGGCAGCCAATGAGCACTGCCGTTCCCGAACCCAACAGGAGAGCTGTGCGGGCCGGTTAGAAGAGCGCTCCTGTTGAGTTCGGGAGGCTGAGTGCACTCCGCCCGGAGGGCGGGGGTGGGGGGTTAGAGAAGCTTGCGGTTTTTGAGGTAGGGGCGCAGAACAGTGGGGACGCGGACCTCGTGGTCTTTGGTCTGGTGGTTCTCGATGAGGGCGGCGAGCAGCCGGGGTGTGGCCACCGCCGTGTTGTTCAGGGTATGTGCGAAGCAGATCTTGCCGTCTGAGTCGCGGTAGCGCAGATTCGCGCGCCGCGCTTGCCAGTCGTGCAGAGTCGAGCAGCTGTGCGTCTCCCGCAGGAGACCGAGCGAAGGAAACCAGGTATTAATGTCATTCATCCTGAACTTACCGAGGCCCATATCGCCGGTAGCGCACTCGACGACCTCGTAATGGAGCCCGAGATCCTGGAGTATCCGCTCAGCGGAGGTCAGCAGTTCCGCGTGCCAGCGCGCTGACTCAGCCGCGTCAGCCTCGCAGATCACAAACTGCTCAACCTTCTCAAACTGGTGCACCCGCAGCAGGCCGCGCACGTCGCGGCTGGCGCTGCCGATCTCGCGCCGGAAGCACGGGGAAATGCCCGCATAGCGGATCGGCAGCCGCTTCTTGTCGAGGATCTCATCGGAGTGCAGGCCCACCAGGGCGACCTCGGCCGTACCAGCCAGGAA
>JBOHFY010000172.1:0-5725 GCA_050699895.1 Pseudonocardiaceae bacterium | reverse complement strand
CGGTGGTGTCGAGGTTGGCGAAGGGCTCGTCGAGCAACAGGGCGCGGGGTCCGGGGCTAGTGCGCGGGCCAGGGCGACGCGTTGGCGTTCCCCGCCGGAGAGCCGGGCGGGGTGGGCGCGGCGCAGGTGGGTGAGTCCGACCGCGGCGAGAGCTCGCGTGATCGCAGGTCACGTTCGGCGGCGGGGAGGTGCCGGATGCCGAAGGTGATGTTCCCGGCGACGTCGAGGTGCTCGAACAGGGCGTCTTGTTGAGCGACGTAGCCCAGCTGGCGGTGCTGCGCGGGTACGCTGAGGCAGGCCAGGGTGTCGGTGAGGGTGACCGCGCCGACGCGCACGGTGCCGGCGGCGGGGAGCAGCCCAGCTACCGCGCGCATGGTTAGCGATTTGCCCGAACCAGAGGGGCCGAGAATACCGATCGTGCTGGCTGCGGTGCGGATCACCGGGTGCAGCTCGAAACCGCCGACCTGAGCATGCAGATCGATCTCGATACCCAAGCCCGCGGCCGGGTCGGGGCTGATCCAGCTCAGGTCGGCCACCGCGGTGGGGGTGGCGGACTCGCCGGTGTCGAGGCGGGGTGTGCGGTGGCGGGCATCAAGGAACAGCATGACGCCCCCGGCCAGGGTTCCCACGATAGCGACCAGGACGGCGGGCGGAATCGCGGTAGGGATGCCTTCGCCGGAGACGTTGACGAAGATCAGGGTGGGCAGTGTGTAAGGGTGGTAGGCCAGGATCGCGGTGGCCCTGAAATCTCCGAGGCAGCGCATGAAGCCCAAGACCACGCCAGCGGCCAGGCCGCGGCGAGCGGTGGGCAGCTGCACCCGCCAGAAGGTCTGCCAGGGGCTGGTGCCCAGCGCGCGGGCGGCGTCGCTGAGATGCTGTTCCACACCGGCGAACGCGGCGCGGGCCGTGATCACGACGAACGGGGCGGCGACGAATGCCTGCGCGAGGATCGTGCCGGCTATGGTGTCCAGCGGGTTGATCCCGAGTCGTTCAAGCAGCCCACCGAAGGCGGTGGCCCGGCCGAGGACCAGGATCAGCTCCAGCCCGCCGACGATCGGTGGCACAGACAGCGGCAAGACCACGGCGGCGGTGACCAGGTGCCGCCACCACGACCTGCTGTGGGCGAGGTGGAAGCCCAGCGGGATCCCCAGTAGCGCGTCGATCGTGGTGGCGGTGACTGCGGCGATCAACGAGACCCGCAGCGCGTCGAGAGTACCGGGATCGCTCAGCGACGCGCCGTCGGTTTCTGGCAGGGCGTGCAGCAGCGCCAGCAGCGGCACCACGAGGTAGCCCAGCATCAGCACCGCGGTCAGGAGCAGCGGCCACGGTGTCCCGCCGCCCATCCGGGTGGGCCGCGTGACAGGCTGGGCGCTGCGTGGGCGCATCAGCCCGCTCAGCGGTCCTTGATCAGCGAACGTAGGTCGGGGGGCACCGCCGCGGGATCACCGGCCAGGACCGGTGGAGTGATAGTGAGCCCCTGCGCGGCGAGTATCGCCTGCCCGTCCGGGCCCAGCAGGAAGCGTACGAAGGCTTGCGCGCCGGCCGGGTTGCGTACCGTACTGGGGATCGTGACGGTGTAGATGATCGGCGCGCCGGTGTAGGTGGTGCCCTTCTTGGTGGTGTAGGTCGCCGTGGCGTACCGCGCGGCGAGCGTGACGTCGCCCTGATTGATCTCCTTGGGCAGGCTCAGGTAGGGTATTCCGGCTTCGACGGCTTCGACTTTGTAGAACGCCCCCGCGTCGAGCTCACCGGCCTGCAACCGGGCCACCATCTGCTCTTCCGGGAACAGTTGCGAGCTGTTGCCCGGGCCGCCGAGGACCTTCTGCGGCAACGTCGGGTCCCCGATCCGGGTAGCGTCGAGGTCGAAGGTGAAGATGGTGCGGTAGCCCTTGGGGCCGAGCTCGGGATCGGCGCGCCCGAACCGCAGACCCGGCTGGGTCAACACCGACTCGAAGCTACGCTTGCTATCCTTGGCGGCTTGGAAGTCTGCGGCGAAGCGGCTCTTCGGGCTCCACGTGATCACCATCTCGGTGAGGGCGAACGGCGCCCACCACCGCACGAAATCACCGTTGGCGGGCCCTTGCAGGGTCGGGTTCACCGACACGTCAGCGCTGACGAAGACATCGGGCTGCCGGGCTTTGGCCTTGATCAGGTTGGCCAGCGCGATCGTGCCCTTGCCCTCTCCCTGGAACGTGTAGCCAGTGGCCTTATCGAACGCCGGGCCGACGCGCCGCTCGAAGATCCCCACCAGGGTCCCGGCGTAGAGCACGCTTACCGGGCCGGATCCGCGAGCCGTCGACCCACCCGAGGGTGCCGCCGCGTTGCTCGGACCGCCGCCGCAGGCCGCCGCCACGCTGACCACCATCAGGGCGCTCAGCAGCACCAGGCCCCACCGGATCCGCCCCACGCTACTCATCATCGGGTTACCGGGCGCAGTCGCCGAGGCGGATTTCGATCATGGACATCCAATCGTCACGAATAGTAAATTAACCTGCATGTAAGTGTATCGGATCTCACTCTTACGAGTAAAAATCTCGTTAAAATAAATGCCTATCGTAACTATCTGTTCCGCTAGTGACAAAAGGCTGACGGACAGCGGTTCGTGTTCGGCTTTTTGGGTGATTGTGGGTGTCTGGTGAGCGAGCTGGACTGGATTCTCGCGCCGCGCGCAACGCGACTGTGTCCATCGGACGTCACCGCCGCACTGGGCTCAGCGCCGGCACAGGCACCCGCTAGGCGGATATACTAGCTGTTCATAGCCATGATCAACCGAGCAGCAGACAGATTGAGAGGCGTATGACAACCTCACCGATCTTCCCGTCCCGTGGTCCCGGTCCGGCCTCCCGAGGTGAGCTGGACCTTGAGGAGCGCGCCGCGCTGCGTCGCGTGCCGGGGCTGTCCACCGAGCTCGCTGATGTCACTGAGGTCGAGTACCGGCAGCTGCGTCTGGAGCGCGTGGTGCTCGTCGGGGTCTGGGCTGACGGCTCCGCGGCCGAGGCCAACGCGTCGCTGGCCGAGCTGGCCCGGCTCGCCGAGACGGCCGGGTCGCGGGTGCTCGATGGTCTCATCCAGCGCCGCGAGCGTCCTGACTTGGCGACCTACATCGGTTCCGGCAAGGTCCTTGAGCTGCGTGAGATCGTCCTCAGTACCGCGGCTGACACGGTGATCTGCGATGGCGAGCTCACCCCCGGCCAGTTGCGGCAGCTGGAGGCCAAGCTCAAGGTGAAGGTCATCGACCGGACCGCGTTGATCCTGGACATCTTCGCCCAGCACGCCCGCTCTCGGGAGGGCAAGGCGCAGGTCGAGCTGGCCCAGCTGAGCTACTTGTTGCCGCGGCTGCGTGGCTGGGGTGAGTCGCTGTCCCGGCAGGCCGGCGGCGCTGGCGGCGGGGCCAGTGGGGGAGTGGGTACTCGCGGCCCGGGGGAGACCAAGCTGGAGACCGACCGGCGGCGCATTCACCGCCGGCTCGCCAAGCTGCGCCGCGAGATCGCCGCGATGAGCACGATTCGCGACACCAAGCGAGGCCGCAGGCGCGCCAACGAGGTGCCCAACGTGGCCATCGTCGGCTACACCAACGCGGGCAAGTCCAGCCTGCTCAATGTGATCACCGGGGCCGGAGTGCTGGTGCAGGACGCGCTGTTCGCGACCTTGGACCCCACCACCCGCCGGGCCACCACGCCACAAGGGCAGGAGTACACGCTGACCGACACCGTCGGTTTCGTCCGCCACCTGCCGCACCAGTTGGTGGAGGCGTTCCGCTCCACATTGGAGGAGACGGCCGACGCGGACCTGCTGGTGCATGTGGTGGCCGGCGCTGACCCGCTGCCCGAGCGGCAGGTGGAGGCGGTGCGCGAGGTCCTCGCCGAGATCACCGAGGGACGCCAGACGCCGATGCCGCCCGAGTTGGTGGTGGTGAACAAGATCGACGACGCCGACCAGCTGGTGCTGTCGCGGCTGCGCCATGTGCTGCCGAACGCGTCGTTTGTCTCGGCGCACACCGGTGCCGGCATGACCGCTTTGGTCCAGCGGATCGCCGACGCGTTGCCGCAACCGCGGGTCGAGGTCGACGCGTTGCTGCCGTGGACCGAAGGTGCCTTGGTCGCCCGGGTGCACGCCGAGGGCGAGATGCTGGCGACCGACCACACCGAAGACGGCACCCGGCTGCGCGCGCGGGTACGACCGGACCTCGCCGGTGCGTTGGCCGGGTACCTGGTGCGGGCCTGACACCGGGCAGCGCAACCTGGGCCTGCGAACCGCTAGCGGGATCGGCGGATCGCTCGCCCGAGCGAAAGCGCGAGCACGCCGAGGACGGCCAGCGGTGGCAGCCACCAGGCGGAAACGCCGGTGGCTGTCAGCGCTGTGGTGAGGGCGAGTGCGAGCACGACTCCTACTGCGATGGTCCAGTCGTCACCGACGAGGAAGTCGTAGCCAAACGCCAGAAACGACCGCAAGGTTCGCATCAGCCGGCTCCGGCGCGCTCAGGCGCGCCCTGCTCGCGATGGATTCGTCGCAGGACACCGACCGCTATCCCCGCCACACCCAGTACATAGGCCACCACGCCGAGCAGCGCGGCGTCCTCGCCAGGCCAGCGCACGCCGGCGCCCTCGGCGCCCCAGAAGATGCCGAAGGAGGTGAGCATGACCCCTACGGCGAATTTCATAGTGTTCTCCGGGACCCGGGACAGCGGGGCGCGCACCGCGATCCCGGTGACCGTGACCACCACCACGGCCAGCGCCGCACCGAGCACCGCGAGTGCGATGCTGCCCTGGTTGGCACCCACAGTGAGCACGATGAAGACCACTTCCAGGCCCTCCAGCAGCACCCCCTTGAAGGCCAGGGTGAAGGCGTAGCGATCGGTGACGAACAACCACGTGCCGCTGCCGGTGGCTGCCCGGGCAGCGCGGACCTGACGGTCGTAGCGGGCCGCTTCGTCGTGCAGGTCGATGAACCCGCTGGCCCGCAGGATGGCCTTGCGCAGCCACTGCAGCCCGAAAACCAGCAGCAGCCCGCCCACCACCAGCCGCACAGCGCCGAACGGGATCACAGCGAGCGTCGGGCCCAGTGCCGCCACCACCGCCACGAGGACGGCTAGCCCGCCGGCAACCCCATACAGGGTCGAGCGCCAACCGCGGGCGGTGCCCATCGCCAGCACGATCGTCAACGCCTCAATGGCCTCCACAGCGCAGGCCAGGAACACCGTCGCGACCAGGAACGTGGCTGCGGTCATCGAGCTCCTCGGATAGTGAGTTGGCTCACAGCCGCCGCAGCACCGCTACCACCCGGCCGAGCACGGTCGCCTCGTCCCCCGGGATCGGCTCGTAGGCGGGGTTGTGCGGGAGCAGCCAGATGTGCCCGTCACGGCGTTTGAATGTCTTCACGGTCGCTTCACCGTCGATCATGGCGGCGACGATGTCCCCGTTCTCGGCGCTGGGCTGCTGGCGGACGACCACCCAGTCCCCGTCGGTGATCGCCGCCTCGACCATGGAGTCACCCACGACCCGCAGCAGGAACAGCGTCCCCGCACCGACGATCTCTCTCGGCAGCGGGAAGACGTCCTCGACGGCCTGCTCGGCGAGCACCGGGCCGCCCGCCGCGATCCGGCCCACGACAGGAACGAAAACGGGGCTGGGGCGGGCGGGCTCCCCGCTCGGGGTGGCAGAGGAGTCGGGCGCACTGTCCACGGGCCGGATACCGACCGCGAGCGGCCGGTTGGGGTCGCGGCGTA
>JBOHFY010000171.1:0-5647 GCA_050699895.1 Pseudonocardiaceae bacterium | reverse complement strand
CGCGAAGTTCCCGTAGTGGCAGGTCCGAGTGGCGGAATGGCAGACGCGCTAGCTTGAGGTGCTAGTCCCCGACAAGGGGGTGGGGGTTCAAGTCCCCCCTCGGACACTGTGCGTGGCGATCACTAACGAGCGTGCTCGGGTCTGGGCCGCCGTCGTCATCACCACCTGGAACCGGTGTACGAGCCGCCGATGTATCGGTCCGCTTTGCTGACCGACGGTGGGGGTAGTGTGTTCGCGTACTGTTCGGCATCGTCTTGTGGTTGGTATCCCAGTGCTCGCGCCTCGTCCAATGAGAATCGGCTGCGGCTGTTTGCGGAGATTCCCCAGAGGACCCGGAATCCTGGGTTCGGCGTGCTCAACAGTGCTTCCATCAGCCTGGCGCAGTCGTCTGGAGAGAGCCACATCGAGAGCATTCGGTGGTCTCGCGGTGTCTCGCAGTAGGATCCGATACGCACACAGAGTACGTTCATGCCATGCCGGTCGTGATACAGGCTGCCAAGCGCTTCATTCGTCGCTTTGCTCACGTCGTAATAGGTGTCCGGGCGAGGAAACAAGTAGTCCGGTACGAGTTCATCGGAGTACGGATGGAAGCCGACCGCGTGGTTACTGCTGGCGAGGATCACCCTCGGCACCCCTGCCCTTCGGGCTGCTTCAAGAACCGTGTAGGTGCCGTGGATGTTGGTGTGGAGGATCCGGTGCCAGTCGGACTCATGGGAGATCCCGCCGAGGTGAATGATGGCGTCGACGTCTTCCGCGGCGTTTCGCATCGCGGCAAGCTCGGTGATGTCCGCTTCCACTGCCTCAACGCGTTCACCGGGTTGCGCCTGGGGCAGCGGAGCAATGTCGAGTAGTCGGAGAATACGTCCTGGTCGCGCCATCCGGGGGCGTAGCATCGCGCCGATCGCGCCGGCTGCCCCGGTGATGAGGATGCGTTCGCTCATACGCCGATACTACGCCTTCCACTTCACCACCTATTTCCGATTGCTCAACCAGGCCGAGGCGCGCATCCAGCAGGCGGAGGTCACCGAAGCCAGCAACATTGTCGCCGACGTTGCCCAGCTCACCGCCGGGAACGGCTCGCAGCGGATTGCCCAGCGCATCACGGGCGTGCGCGGCTTGTTGACCCCGTGGCAACGAACCAAACCGGTACGTGAACTAGACCAACAGTTGGCCGTTTACCGCCCCGCCGTGGTGAGTGGCAGCGGCAACACGAAACGCACATACTCGGGGTAGTACGCGCCCGGCTTGCCGGGTACGATCCCCATCTTCCGCCAGCTCCAGCGCTCATACAGCGCGTGCGTGTCGGCATACACATCACACAGCTCATCCATGAGCTTCGCTGTTTCCGCACTGGTGTGATGGGTGAGAGTCAAGTCGTGCGTGGGGGGTATGGGGCTGAGCCTAGAGGCGCGTTGCGCCACGAGCGAGGCCCCTATGCTTGGTGTCACGAAGCTGGCGCGAAAGGGGTTGCCGGGAATGTGCCACGAATTGCCGAGGTTCGCCATCCGAAATTTGCTCCTTGCTAGTGGTCAGGACAGGTGCACCCACTGGGCGACCGACGGCACCCCCCGCCTGTCGGTCAGGAACAGCATGTACCAGCCCGGTGGCGCGATGCGGGCATCCACATCCACCCGCGCGCGCAGCCCATCGGGCGGAGCCTGCTGGATGGTGATATCGACCAGCCGCTGCTCGACGTTGAATGAATGCGTTGTGAGGCCCGGGCGGATCAAGCACGCGGACGCGATCTGCTGAGACTGCGCGGTCTCGATCGTGAAAGGTGGGCCATAGCCGATCTCGACGGGTGCATTCACAATCACCGGTCGGGGGTTGGCCGCATCAAACTTGAACAGGTACGGTGGACTGTAGATTTCGAGACGCATCTCCTCCATGGGGTCTTCGGGTGGCAGCCACGCGATATTCCGACCTTTGTCGGGGTTGCCGTCGGCGGCGACAACGCGTCCATCGGGCAACAGCAGCGCCACCGAGTGATACAAGCGCGCAACTGTCGCGGGAGCGGTCAGAGCCCAGATATTTGCTACCGGATCGTAGATCTCCGCCTCAAAGACTTCGTCGAACTGAGCCGGATTGGCGGCACCAGCCACGCTCGCCTCGCGAATGAGTCCGCCACCCGCCGCCAACACGGTGCGGTCGGGCAAGAGCACCGCGTTGACGTGCATGCGCTCGTGGTGCAGATCGGCCTTGCGCTGGTACGTGGGTGCGGCGCCTGGCGCAAGCAAGTCGACAACGGATACACGTGTGGTGGCGGGCTGGCGCGGCTGCCCGTCAACGTCCTCGGGACCACCGCCCAGGATCATGAACCGCTGCAGCTGAGCAGGTGGCAAAATCACGCTCGCGCATTGGTTGCATTTGTCGGCATTGTCGAGGCCTTCGATCCGCACCGCTTGCGATGGCCGCAGCGGGTCGAAAATCAGCGGATCTGACGCCCCCGGTGTGTCCATCTTGCCGCCGGTATAGACTAGGCGTCCATCGCGCAGCAGGAACAAGTGTGGATACAGCGGCAGATTGAAGGTGCGCGCGGTCGTCCAGGCATCGGTATCCGGATGCGCGATCTTCTCGATCGCATCCGTGGCCACGCCCTGTTCGTCGAGCCCCGAAGTGGCGATCGACTGGCCGTCATTCAGCTTGAGCAGCGTTGGATACCAGCGCCCGTGTTGCATTGGCTGAATGAGTTTCCAGGTCTCAGTCCCCGGATCGAAGATCATCGCGTCCTTCAGTCCGGTAAAGCCGTGGCCAGCGTCCTGCGTCTGGCCGTTGACAACGACCTCGTCGTACTGGGCGCTGCCGCCGCCGACCAGCAACCGCCATCCGACAGAAAGCAATGGCCGCAGCAGAAGTAGTCAACCACCTGATTGTTTGCCCGTCGCAATGTTGGAGGGTGGTCGAAGCTGTTGGCCTGGACGTCCCAGACGACGCTCGTATAGATCGCACGCGCCTCGTTGCCAAAATCGGGCGACGAGCGGCGGAAAATGTTGTTGCCCGACCCGGCGAAGAACAGCACCTTACCCGTGCGCAGCAACGCCGCATGCACGGGTAGCACTTCTGAGAAGTACGGCAGCAGGCGCCACACGCCCTTGGTCATCGCCTGGTCGATGTCGATCACCAGGTCAAGAACGTAGTAGCGTCCGCTGTTCAATTGCGCAGAGTTGTCGACGTGCAGCACCACCGCCTTCGGCCGCTGGCCGGCGCCGAAACTGGCCAGCGCCAGACCCCCGCCCGCGTCTTCCCACGAGTCCCAGCCATCGATGGTGACCCACGGACCCCAGCCGTCCTGGACGTTGCCCTGCATGTCGATATTCCAGCCGACGCGGTACTTGCCGTTGTTCTCTCCCTGCGGATTGTCGATCTGGAAGACGATCAGATCGGGTCGACCAGTGTTGTCCAGATCGGCCACCGCGACCCCGCCGCCCTGATTGAAGAAGGACCCCCAGTCGACGGTCTTCCAATCACCCCAGGCTGTGACCTGGCCGTCGATGCTGAGTTGGCGGCCAATGCGATAGAAGCCTTTGTTGGGCAGGCCCGGGTTTTGGTGATCGGTGTGGAAATCGTCGATGTGAAAGACGACGAGCTCCGGGCTCCCGTCATTGTCGAGATCGGCGATGGCGATGGCCGCACCCTGGTCCCGAAACGATCGCCAATCGGGCACATCCCGCCAGGCCGTCCAGCCGCCCTGGACTCTGCCCTGACTGTCCAGGCCACGGCCAACGCGATACCGGCCGTTGTTGGCCACGACATTTCCGCCGCCTCGCACCTGCAACACCACCAGGCCAAGACCGTCCGCGCCAAAGTCCGCGACCGCTAGTCCGGCGCCTTCGTCCTGATGGGAGTTCCAGTCTGGAATAGGCAGCCAGGCTCCCCAGGCCTGGACCTGACCCTGTGCGTCCAGATGCGTGCCGACTTTGTAGAAAGCCGCGTTCGGGCCACCCGGCGGGGCGTCGACGCGCAGCACCAGGATGTCCGGAGTACCGTCGCGGTTCAGGTCCGCGACGGTAACGTTGGCGCCTTGGTTGTCCCATGAGATCCAGTCCGGGACTGTGTGAAATGGTCGCATAGCAGTCGAAATCCTCCTGGTTCACATGTCGGACTTCGCCGACCTGAGTACTGGATAGTCGATGTACCGCCTGGATACCTGAAGCTGACCTCACCGAAGCCGACCCTTGCCGTTGTACCACCAGCCCGCCGCTCCAGGCGCGGGGGCTGCCTGCCCAGGATGCGCATGGTCATCCCGCGCGGAGTCGTCGCCTAGCGACTAAGGGACGCTAGTCACGCCTCGCGAAAACCCGTACGCGGCCAGGCTGGCGTTGCGCCACGCGAGCATGCGATCAAATCAGCGAACTTTACCCCAGGTCAGGGTCTTCTCACGTTGGACGGCGGGCCATGGTGCGTAGCACGTACTGCAGGATTCCGCCGTTGCGGTAGTACTCGGCCTCGCCGGGGGTGTCGATTCGCAGCACGGCGTCGAACTCCACCGGGTCCGCTCCGTCGCGGGTGGCCTTGAGGTGCACGGTGGCGGGGATGGTGCCACTGTTGAGCGCGGTGACGCCGGAGATGTCGAAGGTCTCGGTGCCATCCAGGCCCAGCCACGACGCTGACTCGTCGGCGAGGTACTGCAGCGGGAGTACGCCCATTCCGATCAGGTTGGAGCGGTGGATCCGCTCGAAGGACTCGGCGAGCACCGCGCGGACTCCGAGTAACAGGGTGCCTTTAGCCGCCCAGTCCCGGGAGGAACCCGAGCCGTATTCTTTGCCGCCCAGGACCAGCAGTGGAATGCCGGCCTGTGCATAGCGCTGCGCCGCGTCGTAGATGGACACCGGGCCAGTGCTGGGCGATGCGGTGAAGTCGCGGGTGTAGCCGCCGCTGACGTCATCGAGCAGCAGGTTGCGCAACCGGGGGTTGGCGAATGTGCCGCGGATCATCACCTCGTGATTGCCTCGGCGAGATCCATAGGAGTTGAAGTCCTTGCGCTGGACACCCCGTTCGGTGAGGTAGTGACCGGCGGGGGAGTCCGCCTTGATCGCCCCGGCGGGGGAGATGTGGTCCGTGGTCACGGAGTCTCCGAACATTGCCAGTACTCGGGCGCCCGGGATATCGGCGACCGGCGCCGGTCGCGCCGTCATCCCCTCGAAATACGGGGGCTTGCGAATGTAGGTCGACTCCGGATCCCAGGTGAAGGTCTCGCCTTCCGGCGTCGCCAGTGACCGCCAGCGAGCGTCACCGGCGAAGACATCGGCGTAGTCCTTGACAAACATCTCCTGGCTGATCGCGAACTCGATCACTTCCTGGATCTCTTCCGGCGAGGGCCAGATATCAACCAGATAGACCGGGTTGCCGTCGTGGTCGTGCCCCAGCGGATCGCTGGCGAAATCGACGTCCATCGTTCCGGCCAGCGCGTAGGCGATCACTAACGGCGGTGAGGCGAGGTAGTTCATCGTGACGTCCGGGTTGATCCGGCCCTCGAAATTACGGTTGCCGGACAGCACGCTGACCACCGCGAGATCGCCGTCGTGGACGGCGTGGGAGACCCCCTCGGACAGCGGACCCGAATTGCCGATGCACGTGGTGCAGCCGTACCCGACCAGGTGATAGCCAAGCTTTTCCAAGTACGGCCACAGCCCGGCCTTCTCGTAGT
>JBOHFY010000170.1:0-5509 GCA_050699895.1 Pseudonocardiaceae bacterium | reverse complement strand
GTTCACCACCGGGGCCGGGATCTCCTCCAAACTCGGGAAGCGGGCCATCTTCGTCAGACCCGAATCCGCGAGTTAGCGCCGAATTGATCTCACCCCAGGTTTATGATCTTTTTGGGGGGTGTGCTGGGTTGGTGGCAGCCCCACGGCCCGAGTGTCGCCTCGAGTGGCGGGGTTCCGGTGTGCTTGGGGTTCTTTGGCTTGGTCAGGACGTTGCTGGGAGTGCGCGGAGGCGAGCGAGGACCTTCTCGAGCAGGTGGTATCCCGGGGGTAGGCGCAGGTCGAGCGCACCGGCGTGACGGACCAGGCGGGCTGGCACGCGGATCAGCCGGTAAGTGCTGCTGTAACTGGTGGTGGTAGTCCTCGCGGGCCTGTTGGTCGGCGGAGAGTGCGATCTGATCGGAGGCGAAAAGGGTGTCCACGACGTCCCGTAATGGGTGAGGGAGCACGGCGAGCGTCGCTAGCAGCGGCCCGAGCCGATGCGGCACAAAGGCAGTGGGGCGAGGGCGTCGCAGCAGTTTCAGGACTGCATCTGCGACTTCGTTGGGGGTGACCGGGCGAAACCCCGGTTGTGGCAGCAGGCCGGAGCCGGCCGCAGTACACGTGAGGTAGGGCAGCACGGTGCTGATGTGCACGCCGGTCCCGCGGCACTCTCGTCTGAGGGATTCCCCCAGTGCTAGAACCGCTGCCTTGGACGCACTGTATGCGGCGAGGCCAGCGATCGGTTTGACGGCGGCAGCGCTTGCCAGGTTAAGGATGTGCCCGGAGCCGTTGCCCAGCATTGCGGGCAATACGGCGTGGCAGCCGCACACGACTCCCATCACATTTACCGCGAAGGTGTGGCGAATCAGCGTCACATCCTGACTGATAAATGTGCCGCAGTTTCATCGATATCTCCGAGGAAGACCCGGAATCCTGCGGTCTGGAGCCGGGCAGCGACTGCGGCGCCGATCCCGCGGCCCGCACCGGTGACCACAGCTCCCCGCACTCCCCCTGTACCACGCGCCATGTTCAATCCGACTTTCTGCTCGTGGGCGGTTTCTCTGTCGCGGACCCGTTCACATTACCGGGAGACCGGGGAGAATGAGAGACTGGGCAGTAAGCGATGCCGTAAAGATCGGTGGTAATGAACCGCACCATCCGGTGTAGTGCCTGGCACGTGGGCTCCGAACCGGGTAGTGCCTGCCCCAGCAGCGCAACGCACTGCTTCATGTGCTCAGCGATGCGATCCCCAATCTGAGAAACGGACAAACCGAGCAACCGGGCGTTGGCTTGGGCTCCCGACCGCTCCTTCGCGAAACTGTGAAGGTCATTGGTCAACCGCGCAGCCAGTGCAGCCTGATGCACCGCCGGCCACAATGCGACAGCCTCCTCCACGGATGCGGGTCGTTCGGCCACTACCCACGATGTGGCGGTGTGCAACGGAACCCCGACACTGTGGAGTCCATGTTCCAGATAGGCATCCAGGCCAGGACCCGGTGCGCCTCGGGCCATTTCAGCTCCGGCCTGCCATTCAAAACGCATGCCGTCCAGCAGCCCGCACACGCTGCGCTGCCACAACGCCTTTAAGACCGAGCCTCCAGCTTCGGGGAATAACGCTTCCCGGATCTCCGCGAGAGCCATCCCTAGCGGATCCCGTCCAACCGGCCCGACACCTACCGCTATCCGCTTGCAGGTCTCCACCAGAGAATCGACTTCGGGCAGATGCGTCAACCGCTCGTCGATCGCATCATCGACACCGAAAGCCCAGACAGATATCTGAGCTGTACGAAACAGCGCTTCTAGCGCCTGCTTCGGCTCTGCGGCGGCAACTCCCAGGGCGATAGCAGACACGGCGTCCGATCCCAACACCTCAGAAAACCGCCCGACCCACTCATAAAGGCGGTGCGCTACTGCGGAAGCGAGAGCACGGATGCCTTCTTGCTCGACTGTTGGCAACGACAGAAAGAAGCTCGCAAGCAAGTCGGTCGCCGGGGCAGGTTCACTACGCAGCCGCGCATCGGGAGACGTATCCGTGTTCTTCACCGGATCGCTCCTCCGGCCGAGCCCGACATGCCGGAGGCGGCAATGAAGAAGTTGGCGGTGTGGTGGATGAAGAACTTGCCGGAGCAGGTCGACACGTGTTTACCTCCTGCGGAGAGGAATCGGGCCAAGTCGGTTCACGGCACGTTGAGAGGGTCGGGCTTGTCCCCGTGGGCGCCAACCCTGAACCGGAAGTCCCTGACAGCGGCACTGATGACAGGCCGGTGACCTTCGAGGAAAGTGAGCGGGCCGCCTGTACCGACGCGCACCATGCTGTGTCCCAGCTCCAGGGTCCCGCGCAGCGTGGTCGGTACGTGCAGGGGAGAGCCCTCCCGGTGCTGGGTGACATGGGTGGGGACGGTCCAGCGGCCGGGGATGCGCCATCGGCGCCGGAACTGCCCGCTGGCCAGTTCCGCGCCGTCGATATGCAGGCGAGCGGTCATTAACCGGCCGGGTGCTGATATGTCGATGCCGGCCAGATCCTTGGGGATGCTCCACAACTCGCGGCCGCCATTCACCGAGGCAGGGCTGTCCACCCAGGCCTGGACGATGGTCCCGCTGACGTGACGTCGGTGAGCGGTAAACAGGGCGGTGATGAACTCGTGATACTCAAGGACACCACCCTCTCTGTAGTCGACCCACAAGGTGAGCAGTAGGAGGCGGCCACCTACGGTCAGCGGCTGACGGCCTTCAGGAAGCGGCCAAGAGGGCACGCCACCTACAGGAATACGCCAGACGGACGCGTACATGTCACCGCGCAGGTCCCAGGGCTGAGGCGGATACTCGATGGTCATGTTGTTCCTTCCGACGAGGCGGCAACGGCCGTTTCCTTCAAAGCCGTGCCGATCGGCGAAGCGCGGCAGGCGGTGGCCGGCAGGACCTGCCTCCTCGGCCCCGGAGCTCCCGTACGTGTCACCAGCCCCAAACTGGGGAATCCTCCACCCGGATCGGCCATCCCAGTGAGGTAGTCCTCTGCCCGGGTGAGAACGTCCCGGTGACGTTCCGGGCTTGCCAGGCGCAGGAACTCGACACAATGGGAGGTGTCATCGACGTCGGTTTGGGAGGTGATTTCGGTGTATCCCCACCCGCCGTCACTTTTTCGGAGCTGAGCCAGCGCGGCGATGCCGTCGTTTATCTGCGGCGTACCCCCATATCTCGCCTGTGCTCCGTCCCTCGCCAAGCACACAGTCCCTATCGGGGGGCTGGCGACCTCACAGCCTTGCTCGCGCAATGCTGTGAGGTATTTTTCGACCCAACACAATCTCCATGCGCGGCGGTCCAGCATATTCGGCCTGACCATGGGCGCGAGAATTCCGATGATTGGATTTGTCGTGTACAGCTTTCCGTTGCCCCCGCGCCTGATGTGCCGTCGGCTCGTGTCGCGATCGATCCTGTCCATTACCTGCTTGGCGGAACCATCGATCTCGAAAGAGACCTCTCCTGTGAACCCTACCAACGTGCTCCATGCCTTGCAATCCTGGATGGCTATGGCGTGTGGATCCTCACAAGCTTCGGAGACATTGATCTTAAGCCTTTGCAGTCTCATGTCCGTGCTCCCGTCGGCGCTCCCACGGTTTGTCCGGGACTGTTGCGTTGTGCGAAGCCGGGACAACAGTCCCCCATAGGGGCATCAGTGCCTTTGGGCGCCGATGTGGCGGGATATCCGCAGCCCGGGGTGACCCCCACCTTCGTGCCCAGCCTGGTTGATCTCGATACGCTGCGGTGCGGCCCGCGCGCGGGTCAGCTCCGGTAGCGGGGGTTAGTGGAGTGCCACTCGAAGCCGCCGCCCATCCAGGCGCGCACCCCGCGCAGGAACCGCTGGAGCTGCGGCGACGGCATGGGGAGCAGGCTGCGGTGGGTGGCCTCGAAATCCCGGACCAGGTTGTTGTGCAGGTCGACGGTGATCGCGACGGCCTCCTCGGCCGAGCACTGCCGGTCGGCGGCGATCTGCAACACCATGTTGCACACCGGCTTGTCGTCGGCGGCGTCCTTGGCCGCCGAGTGCAGGTCGTTGACGATCACCGAGGCGGTGCCGGCCTGCATCAGGGCGCGCCGGACTCGCGGCTCGTAATACAGGTTGGCGTCCAGTTCGTAGCCGCCGACCGCGTCGATCAGCGTCATCGAGGTGTAGAAGGTGTCGTGCTGGCGGACAGCGAGGTATTTCCAAGCCGGCGGATAGTCGCCGGTGAACCGCCAGGCCGCGTAGCTGTCCCAGCTGACAAACATGGCGAAGGTCGAGTAGCAGGCTCGCTGCACCTGCGCGGGGCTGGCGTGCCGGGTCAGGTGCTCGATCCCGGAATTGAGCGCCACCAATACCGGATCGGAGCGCAGCGCCTCGTCCAGCGGAACGGAGAACTCGCCGGCCGGGGCCACCGGGTCCATCGCGGCCATCGCCAGGGCCAGCCGGGGCGGCAGCTCGGTCGGGGTGGCGCCCATCTCGCTGTCGTCGGCGTACAGGTCGTCGGCGGCCCACCACGCGGCGTTGAGCTGCGCGGCGATCAGCAGGCGGTCGGGATCATCGGTATCGGTGTGGGCGAGCATCGCCAGCCGGCCGAACCCGGCTCGGCGCATCAGATTGGCCTCGTCATCGGTGAAGCCGCAGTCCTTGGCCCAGATCACCAGTCGGTCGTCCACCTCGGCGGCCAGCGCGTCGTCCACCCGCTCGACCACCGGGACGTACAGCGGCGCGGCCGTGCCGTCCCCCCAGGGGCGTTCCAGGTACGCGGGGCCGGGGCCGCTGGCCAGGGTGAGCTCCCGCGCGAGGCGGGCCGCCGAGGTGCCCAACCCCGACGGGCCAGTCCGGACCGCGGCGACCAGCGCGCTTTCCGGGTCCGGCGGGACCGGGCAGTCGCGGTGCGGCGGCGGGTCGATCAGGGCGGTCGCCTCGGTGGTGGGAATGATGCCCGTCATCTGGACAACTCCTCACGGTCTCGCGGTGCTCAGGCCTCGGGATACGCCAACGCACTGACCTACCACAGCCTGGCAGACCGACGCCGGGAAGGTCATCCACCAACCGGGGGCTGGCCATTCACCCGGAGGTTGTCCCGGAGACCGACCAAAACCGTGGTAGATCAACCGTTCGAGCGCCCGGTGATCCTTCTGCGCCGCCAGGTGTGGATCTCCGCGTCCGCGGTGGCGTCCCGCTGGTCCGCGTACGACGCGCGCCACCGCTGCGGTGAGGCCATACTTGAAGCTATCGCCGACCTGCGAACGGTCACGTTGACGCTCCTCGTGCCCGCTATCAACCTTGGCGAGGAGACGGACCGCTGGTCGACGGCAACCTTCCGCTGGTGACCGGCGTCGTGGTGGCACCGGTGGCCGCCGCCGTCGCGTGAGCCGCGCCATGAGATCCGGCACCGAGAACGACTGCGCACTCGGCGACATACACGATCGCCAACGCGAAAAAAACCCCGACGACGAGGCTAACGCTGAGCGCCCGCTGACGGACGATCCTCCCCTCCCCCGGCACGGCGCCACCCTATGCGGAGAG
>JBOHFY010000169.1:0-13179 GCA_050699895.1 Pseudonocardiaceae bacterium | reverse complement strand
GAGCGATCCCGGCCAGCACGATCCCGACTTCCCGGGCTTCGCCCTCCAGCGAGTCGCTCAGGATCACCGGAGTTACCCCGGCCCGCTGGGCGACCGCCGCGGCGGCTTGCAGGGACTGCTGCGGGGTGGCGATCACGTGGTTGGTGACGCGGGCCAGCCGCGGGTCGCCGGGAGCCGGGCAGCCGGGAGTGTTCTCCAGGTGCTCCCGTACCGCCGGTGGCACCGGCACGCTGTGGGCCACCAGCACCGCGAGTGCCTGCGCCGGGGTGGACGCCTCCGCCACAGTGGGCCCGGAGGCGATGACGGAGGGATCGTCCCCGGGCACATCAGAGATCAGCAGGCCCACGGTGGCGGCCGGGAACGCCGCCGCCGCGAGCCGCCCACCTTTGATCGCCGACAGGTGCTTGCGCACCACGTTCAGCGTCCCGATCGGCGCACCGGAGCGCAGCAGTGCGGTATTGATCACCTGCTTGTCGGCCAGAGTGATCCCCGGCGCGGGCAGCGCCAGCAGCGCCGAGCCACCACCGGAGATCAGCACCAGCACCAGGTCGTCGGCACCGAGCCCGGACACCAGCTCCAGGATCCGGCGGGCGGCCCGCTCGCCTGCGGCGTCGGGAACCGGGTGCGCCGCCTGCACGACCTCGACGCGCGAGCACGGCGCCGCGTGCCCGTAGCGGGTCACCACGAGCCCGCTCAGCGGGCCGTCCCAGGCTTGCTCGACCGCCTGCGCCATCCGCGCCGACGCCTTGCCAGCACCGACCACGACGACTCGCCCGGGTGGCCGCGCCGGCAGGAAAGGCGCCACCCGTTGCAGCGGGTCCGCAGCCGCCACCGCCGCGTCGAACATCGCCCGCAACAGTGCGCGCGGATCAGCGTTCATGGTGACCAATCTCAAGGATCTGCTGGCCGAAGCGGCTGCCGCCAGTTGATCATTGTGGGATAGCGAGGTAACACCCACGGCGCGAACTTCATGATCATATCAGGAAGGTCAGGCGAGAGCGGGTCGTGGGGTCAGGCAGATGGCCCGCTCACGATAAGCTGATCCCGAGTGCCGCGATGCTCCGACTGTGCAGCTTCGTTCTTGGTTGAGGTTTCGCGCTCGGTGTGACGAAGGGAGAGAGATGGACGCGACCCCAGTCTCACGACCAACCGGTGCTGCGCATCTCAAGCTGCAACCCTCGTGTAGCGCGACTGTCGAGCGTCGGAGGCGCCCATGATCAAGCATCTCGTGTGCCTCGCGAACTCACGTAAGCTCGGTGGCCGATGTATTGCGGGACGTGAGCTGCTTGCAGGGAGCCTCGGTAAATGGATTCGCCCGGTTGGCGATCGAGACGACGAGGAGGTCTCAGAGTCTGAACAGAAGTACGAAGACCGCACAGACTCTCGCGTGCTAGACGTAATTGACATTTCGTTTATTGGGCCGAAGGCCACATCGCATCAGTCGGAGAATTGGTTGCTTGACTCGAGGGCGCGCTGGAGGAAAGCGGGAGAGTGGAGACCTGACGATCTCCACTTTCTGGCTGACGCTCCCGGCCCTCTCTGGATTAACGGACACCATACGTATAACGGTCAAAACGACCGTGTACCGGTCGCAGAGATTGACAAGGCGGGCGGCTCGCTCAAGCTGATCGCTGTTGCCAACGGCCTGCAATTGAACATCTACAGCACTAACTTTGACAAGCCGAAGCGCAAAGTTCAGGCTGAGTTCCCTTTCGGTGGTATGAATTATCGCCTGTCGGTTACGGATCCACTGGTCGAAAATTGGTCCCTCTCCCAAGTTGATGGTGTCTACGCTCTGAATTCGAGCTACTTGACCGTTAGTCTCACTGAACCATGGAAGGACGGCTACTGCTATAAACTTATTGCCGCTATCATTGGAGCCATCCCGTGACGAGACAAGATGTGACCGTGTACAGCATAGGGCATTCCACGCACTCTATTGACACGTTCGTCGCGCTCTTGAAGGAGACGCGCGTTGCCGCCATCGCCGACGTACGCTCAACCCCATATAGTCGGTGGCGACCGCAGTTCAACCGGGATGCGCTGCGAAACAGTTTGGCGGAGCGCGGCATCGCATACGTCTTTCTCGGCACTGAGCTAGGGGGTCGAGGAACTGATTGTTCCGCACGTGACCAGTATGGCCGCATCCAATATCAGTACATCGCGGAATCGGCGGAATTCCGCGAAGGTCTGAGGCGTGTCCGTGCGGGAAGTGAGCGCATGCGGCTCGCTCTTATGTGTGCGGAGAGTGAGCCCCTTGACTGTCACCGCGGTATTCTTATCAGCAGACTGCTCGCGGCCCAGGGCATGCGAGTGCTACACATTCACGCAGATGGTCAACTCGAAACGCATCGTGACGCGGAAACTCGACTCCTTCGCCTCATGGGTCTGCATGAGTGGGATTTGCTTCGGACTGAGGATCAGATCTTGGCGGACGCTTATGAACGCCAGGAATCACGCATTGCCTATGTGATGCCCGGCGGCGCCCTCGCTGAAGAAAAGGCGGCGCGATGAAACTCTATACAATTGGGTTTACAAAAAAAACAGCATCTCAATTTTTCGGGACTCTACGCGCCGCTGGAGTCACGCGCGTTGTTGATGTTCGCCTCAACAACGTCTCGCAGCTTTCTGGTTTCGCCAAGAAGCAAGATCTTGTATACTTCCTTGATAAAATTTGTGCTATCCAATACAGGCACGTTCCACTCCTTGCCCCCACGCAGCAGATGTTGGATACCTACAAGAAACGCGGAGGGGGATGGGACGAGTACGAGCGAACTTTTCTCCAATTGATGAAGGAGCGGCGAATCGAAAACGCTTGGTCCCCAGAGTCGTGCGACGCGGATTGCCTGCTCTGCAGCGAAGAAAAGCCCGATTATTGTCACCGTCGCCTCGTGGCAGAGTATCTCGCGGCCCATCACGACGACATTAGGATCCAGCACCTGGGTTGATCGCTTTTGTTCAAGAAGTCACGCCTTGCTTGCTGAGGAGGTGTTGCGCGTGCTGGTGAAGCGGACTCGCGAGGTTCGGGTAGTCGCCGCCGTCCACGCGCGGAAGGAGACGTCCGATCACGTGGAGTTGGGCGCGTGTGCCGTCGGGGGTGTCAAGGATGTAGGCGAAGGTTTCATAAACTCCGCGGGCCGGGTCGGGGGCCAGCAGGGAGTAGCAGTAGAGAGTGGCGGCGTCGTAACCGGCTGGGGCGATACCCCAGCCTTCCCAGTCCAGGAGGTACGGGGCGGGAGCGGTGAGGTTGGCCCGTTGTAGGTCGCCGTGCGCTGTGTTCCATGTGGTGACAGTGGTGTCAATCTTGTCGCCGGAGAAAGCATGTAGACGGCGTGAGATGCCCTCTTGTGTGGCCCCGACACGCTTCGTTCGGTGGGTGACTAAGATGTCGAGCGCGTGACGCAGGCTAGTCCACCACTCGTCGGGTAGGTCCAGTTCGTCGCGGAGTTCCTGGGTGTCGGAGCAGACGCGGCCGGGCACGTAGGTCATCAGTTCGGCCCGAATAATCCGAGGCTCCTCTGTCCATTCGTGAACCTGCAGCACGACGGGCTTGGGCACGCCATGAATAACAGAGGAGTCGAGATTTCCTGTCCAGAACTCCCCGTTGGCCCACACGCTGTGGCTGGTGACCACGCGCAGCCAGCGGTCACTATCGACGTCCCGGACGCGGCTGCCGATACTCCGGTCGCGCCAGCCGAACTCGGGGTCACCTAGGAGGGCGAGTGAGAAGTGCTCGGCTGCCTGCGCCAGGAGTTCACACGTCCATCCACGGAAGCGCGCGTTGGCCTGGTCGATGTCCGTATCCACGTCAGCCCTTCCGGTATCGATAATGCGCCGAAGGTTGAACTAGTACGACTTCATCCTTCTGGGGCGCGGTAGTAGCCGGGCCAGCATTGGTCTGGGGAGCACTTCGGGCCGCAGTGGTAGCCCGGCGGACAGTTGGGTTTGCAATCGCTTTGAGACGGGTCACACCTGGACTCCGGAGCGCATTTTTGTTTGTCTGGCCCACGCTGGCGCTCAGTGAAGTTGCGTTGCAGCTGTGAGTGAATTTTAGCGAGAATCTCGCCATCAAGGATCTCGCACAGTGGCGACTCGCGGATGTTGCCCACAGGAAGCCATCGGGCAAAGACACACGGCCCACACAGTGCCGTTCGGAGAGATAGCTACTACCCCCTCGGAACAGCGGCCGCAGAGCTGATCCACACTTGGCTGCTGGTCACGCACCCCACGCCCAATCTGGCGCAGTCGGTCGGGACCAATTTCGGTGACACCGAGGGCTTCTAACTCGGCACGGGCCTGCTCAACTCACTGTCCATCCTGGACGTCGATGAGTCCTACGTGCAGTGGAATCGACCGGCGCAGGGCTTCGATCATGTTGGCTTTGGTGCGAGCATAACTGTTCTCGCCCTTGGTGATTAATTGGTGTCCGGTGGCGTTATCGGAGTAGTAGCTTGTGGCCAATCGAACGCCGGGCTGGGCAAAGACCTCCCAAAGCTTCGGTGACACGTTTGCGAGGTTGCTGAAGACTTCGACCTCCAGTCCGCCAATCAATGCATGATCCACAAATGCGATAACGGGTGATGTAGAGTTAGCTCACCACCGATAAACTGCACCATCTGCCCGCCGAGTCGGGCCGCCTCGTCGATGGTCCGCAACCAATCTTTCGGCAGCATCGCCCCGTCTGCGCCTTTCGGTCCTGAGTCGGCATAGCAGTGATCGCACAAGAGTGAACACCGGCCCGTGAGTTCTAACCATACGAATCTCAGATCCTGCATGACAAGCTCCTATCGGCCATATGTCAGCTGTGGTCGGTCCCACGTAGATCGTGACACAACGGTCTCACCCGGATGCGGAGTAGGCGGGGCGACATGCGTCGCGAGAATCGGCTTCCGGATACGCCACGCGGCAGGATGGCTCGCGACCCTCCAGGAAGTCCTGCAAGTTGTCCAGGTCCCCGTCGTTGCCAAGTCATCCGTCCAGTACCGGCGCGGGCGACGGTGAACCGTCGGCAGGGACCGACGACGGCGTGGTGCGCGCAGGGTCAAGTACGCTGTGCCTGCCCAGACCCAACTCCCAGCTCGCTGGTCGGGCACGCGCGCGACCCGGCTGAGCCGTGGTCGCATAGCCGATCTGCGTCGCTTGGTGCGCGGTGGGGTTAGCGGGTGAGGGTGGTGAGGAAGGCTTGCCAGGCGGGGGTGGGGACGGTCAGGGCGGGGCCGGTGCGGTTCTTGGAGTCGCGCACCCGCACGGCGCCCGACGCGGGCGCGACCTCGACGCAGGCACCGTTGGCGTAGGTGTAGCTGCTGGTGCGCCAGACAAACCCGTCCGGCTCAGGCGCGGTCATCATCGTCCTCTCGGTCCGCATAGAGCTCGGTTGCCAGGGTGGCAATCATTTCCCGTGATTCTCCCTCGCCCAGCGCGGTCTGCGCCAGCACCCCCAGGATGCGCTGGTAGGCCTCGATCTCCTCGAGCGTCTCCAGGAACAGGCAGGATGTCTCGTTCTCCAGATACACCACCGGTTTGAAATCAGCGAACTCCATCAAGATGAACGGCCCCGTCATCGCGGCGTGCACGCCGAGCGCGGCCGGCACCACCCGCAGGGTGAGGTTGGGGCGCATCGACATCCGCAGCAGGTGGTGCAACTGCTCGGACATCACCGCCGGGCCGCCCGCCGACAGCCGCAGCGCGAACTCGTGCAGGTAGAAGGTGAAACGCGGCGGGTCGTCCCGGCTGAACAGGCTCTGGCGGGCCAACCGGGCCGCCACCCGATCGCCCACCTCGTCGGCCGGCATGTTGCACGACCGGCTGATCAGCGCGCGGGCGTAGTCACCGGTCTGCAACAGGCCGGGCACGCCCGGTTCCTGGAACTCGCTGATGGTCACCGCCTTGGTCTCGTGATCGATGTACGTCACGAGCTTCGGGGGCAGCCGGGAGCCGTGCTGCTGGAACCAGCCGGGGACGTGCTGCTCGTCGCAGAGCGCGAGCAACCGGTCGCGTTCGGTGCCCGTCACCCGGCACATCGCCAGGAACCCCGCCACCTGCACCGGGGTCGCGGCGCGCTTGCCGGTCAGCAGCCGGGATATCCAGCTCGGTGATAAGCCCAGCTGGTGCGCGGCTTGCCTGCCGTTGAGCCCGACCCGGTCCATCGCCCGGCGCAGTCCCTCGCCGAGCTCGCGGCTGCGGACCGTCGGTTCGCGGTCTTGCATGACGACCTCCCGCCGCAGACCATAAACCTGCTGGCGGACACATTCCGGCATCAGCACTCACCATGTCGCCCAATGGGGTATTGCGTGCTCCAGGGACAACGGGTTTCGTCATGGTGGGCGGGAACGGGTCTCGCCAGACCCTTGAGGAGGTCAGCGATGGACACGGTCTCACCAGTGGTTACCGACGCATTCCGCCTGCTGTGCGGCAATCTTTACGAGCATCTGAGCGAGGCGGAATTCCTGGCGGCCAAGTTTACCGACTGGTGCGACGAGGATGTGGCCACGGCCCGCAAGCTGATCCCCGACCTGATCACCGTCATCCGCGGGCTGGTACTCGAACACCAGGCGACGCCCAGCGGCGGCTGCCGGACCTGCCCGTCGGCGTGGCCCTGCCCGGTGGTGACGACGATCCACGCACTGGTCAAAGACCCGGAACGAGAGTTCGTCGCGCTCGTCCGGCGGGCGCATGATGTGGCATCCCCCCGTTGAGAGAGATCCGAGCAGCGCTCGATGCCGACAGGGGAACGTCACGCCACGCGGCAGGATGGCTCGCGGCCCGCCAGGAAGTCTTGCAGGTTATCCAGCACGAGCATGCCCATCGCGGTGCGGGTCTCCAGGGTCGCGCTGCCCAGGTGGGGCAGCAGCACGGCGTTGTCCAGCTCGAGCAGCTCCCCCGGGATCGCGGGTTCGCCCTCGTAGACGTCGAGGCCAGCGCCGGCGATCGTCCCGGATCGCAGGGCGGTGATCAGCGCCCGCTGGTCGATCACGTCACCCCGGGCGCTGTTGATCAGGAACGCGGTGGGCTTCATCCGGGCCAGCGTCGCAGCGTCGATGAGGTGGGTGTTCTCGGCACCGCCGGGCATGTGCAGTGACACGAAGTCGGCGACGGCCAGCACCTCCTCGACGGTGTCCACGCGCCGGGCGCCGGGGATGCCGTGGTCGGGCTCGACATCAGCCGGGTCGTAGAAGACCACCGGCATGCCGAAGCCGAAGTGCCCTCGGCGGGCCACCGCCGTCCCGATCCGGCCCATGCCCAGGATGCCCAGCGTCTTGCCGGTGACGTCGGCGCCCATCATGTGGGTGGGTCGCCACCCGGTCCAACGCCCAGCGCGAACCTCGCGTTCCCCCTCACCAGCCCGGCGGGCGACCATCAGCAGCAGCGTCATCGTGGTGTCCGCGGTGGTGTCGGTGAGCACCCGAGGGGTGTTGGTGACGACGATCCCAGCCTTGGTCGCGGCGGCGGTGTCGATGTGGTTGTAGCCGACACCGAAGTTGCCCAGAAACCTGGTCCGCAGCTCACCATCGAACAGCTCGGCGCCCAGCTTGTCGGAGACGGTGGGCAGCACCACATCGGCCTGCTCCAGCGCGGCGCGCAGCCCGTCACACCCGAGCGGGACGTCGTCAGTGTTGAGCCGGACGTGCGAGAACCGTCGCACCAGCTCCTCCTCGACCGGCGCCGGCCAGCGCCGGGTGACGACGATGACGGGTTCATCCACGGCGATCCTCCCGCAGGTTGGAGTGCGACAGCACCCGGGCCACAGTCTCACCGATGCACGACGGGTTGGGCGCCATCGTGATGCCGGCGGCGGCCAGGATCTCCGTCTTCTCCTGCGCGGATTCCCCGACCGCGGACACGATCGCGCCAGCATGGCCCATTTTGCGGCCCTTGGGGGCGGACAGCCCAGCGATGTAGGCGATCACCGGTTTGGTCATGTGATCGTGCACGTAGGCGGCGCCCTCGGCTTCCTGCGGCCCGCCGATCTCGCCCACCATCACCACCGCGTCGGTGTCCGGGTCGGCTTCGAACAATTCCAGGTGGTCGCGGAATGAGGTGCCGTTGACGGGGTCGCCACCGATGCCGACCGCGGTGGACACCCCAATGCCCAGGGCCTTCATCTGCGACGCGGCCTCGTAGCCCAGCGTGCCCGAGCGCCCGACTACCCCGATTCGTCCAGGCAGGTAGATGTGGCCGGGCATGATGCCCAGCAGCGCCCGCCCGGGTGAGATGGTGCCCGCGCAGTTGGGCCCGGTGAGCGTCATCCGCGACTGAGCCTTGTAGCGCCGCATATAGCGCTTGACCCGCATCATGTCCTGCATCGGAATACCGTCGGTGACGCAGACGCAGAACCGGATGCCGGCGTCGGCGGCTTCCATGATGGAGTCGGCGGCGAACGGGGGCGGCACGAACACGATCGCCGCACTCGCCCCGGCCTGCGCCACGGCGTCTTTCACGGTGTTGAACACCGGACAGCCCAGCACACGCTCGCCGCCCTTGCCCGGGGTGACGCCGGCGACCACGTTGGTGCCGTAGTCGATCATCGCCTCGGTGTGGAAGCGCCCGATGCGGCCGGTGATGCCCTGCACCACCACGCGGGTGTGCTCGTCGATCAGGATGGCCATGATCCCCCCGTCAGGCCCTGGCGGCGACGGTGCCCACGACGGCGACGACCTGGTGGGCCGCCTCGGCCAGGGTGTCCGCAGTGATGATGGGAAGTCCGGAGTCGCGCAGGATCCGCTGGCCCCACTCAACGTGGGTGCCGGCCAGCCGCACCACCACCGGGATCGTGACGTCGATCTCCTTAAACGCGGCCACGATGCCCTCAGCGATCCAGTCGCAGTGATTGATACCCGCGAAGATATTGATCAACATCGCCTTGACGCCAGTGTCCCGCAGCACGGCGCGGAAGGCCTTGAGGACCCGCTGTGGCGACGCGCCACCACCGATGTCCAAGAAATTCGCCGGTTTCCCACCCGCGATCTTGATCATGTCCATGGTCGCCATCGCCAGACCGGCTCCGTTGATCATACAGCCGATGTCGCCGTCGAGGCCGACGTAGGCCAGCCCGCGGTCGGCCGCGTGGCTCTCCCTGGCGTCTTCCTGGCTGCGGTCGCGCAGCTCGGAGATGTCGGGGTGGCGAAACAGCGCGTTGTCGTCGAAGGACATCTTGGCGTCCAGCGCGACGATGCCGCCCCGGCCCGTCACGGCCAGCGGGTTGATCTCCAGCAGGGTGGCGTCCAGGTCCCGGAAAGCCCGGTACGCGCGCCGGAAGATCCGGCTGGCCTCGGCGATCTGCGCCGGTTGCAGGCCCAGCGCGAAGGCGATCTCCCGTCCTTGGAACTCCAGGAATCCCGCGGCGGGGTCGATCGTCGTGCGCACCAGCGCCTCGGGCTTGGCGGCCGCCAGATCCTCGATCCCCACGCCGCCCTCGGCCGAGGTAATGATCACCACCCGCTCGATGCGGCGGTCCAGCACGATGCTGAAGTACAGCTCGCGGGCAATGTCGGTGGCCTCCTCGACGTACACCCGGTAGATCAGCTTGCCGCCCGGCCCGGACTGCCTGGTGACCAGCCGCTGGCCGAACATGCCACTCGCGGCGTCGTGCACCGCGCAGTCGGAGTGACACAGCCGTACCCCGCCGGCTTCGCCGCGGCCACCGGTGTGTACCTGAGCTTTGACCACCCAGGCCGACCCGCCGATCTCGGTGCACCGGTAGGACGCCTGCTCGGGGCTGTAGGCCAGACCGCCGCGGGGGACGGGGACCCCGAAGCGGGCCAGGATCTCCTTGGCCTGATACTCGTGGATGTCCATGGCCGCCCCGCTAGCCCGCATCCACCGCGTGGGCTTGGCTAGTGGCCCCCTTGGCGGATACAGCCCGGATCGCCTGGTCCAACTCGATCACGGTCTGCGCCATCCGCGCCGAGGCCGCGTCGATCATCTTGCCATCCACCGCCGCGGCGCCCTTGCCCTGCACCGCGGCCTCGGCCAGCGCTTCGACGATCCGCCGCGCTCGGTCGACTTCCGCCGCTGGCGGGCTGAACACCTCATTGGCCAGCTCAACCTGGCTGGGATGGATAGCCCATTTACCCTCAGCGCCCAGCGCCGCCGCCCGCCGGGCACCGGCGCGGTAGCCATCGGGGTCGGAAAAGTCGCCAAATGGGCCGTCGATCGGGCGTAACCCGTAGGCTCGGCAGGCCACGATCATCCGCGACAGCGCGAAATGCCACTGGTCACCGGGGTAGTCCGGATTCAGGCCGCCGATGCTCACCGTGCGGGCCCGGTTACTCGCGGCGTAGTCGGCCACCCCGAAGTGCAGCGCCTCCAACCGGCCGGGACTACTCGCGATGGCCTCCACATTCGCCATCCCCAGCGCGGTCTCGATCAGCGCCTCGATACCGACCTTGTTCGGGTACCTTTTGGCCTGCTCCACCTGGTTGATGAGCGTTTCCACGCAATACAGGTCGGCGGGTACCCCGACCTTGGGCACCAAGATGGTGTGCACCCGGTCCCCCGCCTGCTCCATCACGTCGATGACGTCGCGATACATGTAGTGGGTGTCCAGCCCGTTGATCCGCACCGACACCGTCTTGCCTTTGGCCCCCCAGTCGATGTCGCGCAGCGCCTCAACAACATTGCGGCGGGCCCGCTCCTTGTCCGCGGGGGCCACCGCATCTTCCAGATCGAGGAACACGACATCGGCCGCGCTGTTCACGGCCTTGTCGATGAAGCTGGTGTTCGATCCCGGCACCGCGAGCTCACTACGCTGCAATCGCGGCTGACGCATCGGGTAAAAAGTGTGGCTCATCTGGCTCCTCCTCCGGAACCTGAGTCGGCCTCTAGCGCGGCGGTCGCGCCGCGGTAGTAAGCCTGAGCCGCCGCGACGCCGGCCCCGAGCTCCACCTTGGCCCCGGCGTCGGCCCGCGACATCTCTGCGCTGGCCAGCGCGGCAAGGCACATCACCGCGTTGAGATCGCCGAGGTGGCCGATCCGGAACACGATGCCCGCCACCTTCGACAGGCCGCCCCCAAACGACGTGCGGTAGCGGTGGAAACCAATCCGGCAGACCTCCGCGGCGTCCACGCCCTCCGGGGTGCGGATCGCCGTGACAGTGTCGGAGTACCACCGCGGCTCCAGGGCGCACAGCGACAGGCCCAACGCGTCCACCCCGCGACGGATCCCCTCGGCAAGCCGGTGGTGGCGCTGGAACACCCGCGGCAGGCCTTCGTCGAACAACAGGTCCAGCGAGCACCGCAGGCCGTGCAGCATCGGGATGGACGGGGTGTAGGGGAAGTAACCGAGGTCGTTGGCAGTGATCATGTCCTCGAAGCTGAAGTAGCAACGCGGCATCGTCGAGGACTGGTGCGCTTCCAGCGCCTTGGCGCTGACTCCGAGCATGGACATCCCGGCGGGCATCATCAGGCCCTTCTGCGAGCCGGCCACCGCCAGGTCAACACCCCATGCCTGTTGCTCGAACGGGATCGAGCCCAGCGAGGACACCGCGTCGACGAACAACAGCGCGTCCGAGCCGGCCGCGTCCATCACCCGGCGCACCTCGGCGATGTCGGAGGTCACCCCGGTGGAGGTCTCGTTGTGGCAGACGAAGACGCCCTTGATGGTCTTGTCCTGCGCGAGGTGGCGGGCGTAGTCCGCCAGCGGGACACCCTCCCCCCACTCCCGGTCGACGCAGATCACGTCGAGGCCCAACCGATGCGCCATACTGGCCCAGAGGTGGGAGAACTGGCCGAAACGCGACATCAGCACCCGGTCGCCCCGGCTGAGAGTGTTGCTGATCGCCGCCTCCCACGCGCCTGTGCCAGAGGACGGGTACAGCAAGACCCAGCCGGTCTCGTTGGCGAAGATCTTTTTTAGGTCGGCGAACAGCGGCAGGGTCAGCTCGGGGAAATCCGGTGCCCGGTGGTCTTGCATCGGGACGTTCATCGCGCGGCGCACCGCGTCCGGGACATTGGTCGGACCAGGGATGAACAGGTGCATGGGTCCGTTGGGCATGGCCGTCACCGTCCTTCGAGGCTGGGTGCCTGGGGGTTGGGTGCCTGGGGGTTGGGCGCGAGCTGTGGATACAGCGGGTAGCGCTTGGCGAGCACCCGGGTGCGCTCAGTGAGAGACGCCCGCTGAGCGTCGTCCAGCTCGCCGGTGAGCGCCTCCGTAATAATCTTGCCGATCTCGCGGAAGTCGCCTTCCCGCAGGCCCCGGGTGGCCAGCGGGGCGGTCCCGATCCGCAGGCCGGACGCGACGGCCGGGGGTCGGGGGTCGAAGGGCACCGCGTTGCGGTTGACAGTGATCCCGATCTCAGCGAGCCGGTCCTCGGCCTGCCGCCCGTTCAGCGGGGATTCCCGCAGGTCGGCGAGCACCAGGTGGACGTCGGTGCCGCCGGTGAGCACGTCGAGCCCGCCGTCGAGCATCTCTTCGGCGAGCGCCCGGGCGCCGGCGAGGGTGCGCCGCTGGCGTTCCCGGAACGCTGGCGACGCGGCGATCTTCAGCGCCACCGCCTTGGCCGCGATCACATGCATCAGCGGGCCGCCCTGCCAGCCCGGGAACGTCCGCGAGTTAATCTTCTTCGCGAACTCCTCTTTGCAGAGGATCATCCCGCTGCGCGGCCCGCCCAGGGTTTTGTGGATCGTCGTGCTGACGACGTCGGCGTACGGGACCGGGTTGGGGTGTTCACCAGCGGCGACCAGGCCGGCGAAGTGCGCCATGTCAACGAACAGGAAGGCACCCACCGCATCGGCGATCTCGCGGAAGCGGGCGAAGTCGAGCTGGCGGGGGTAGGCGGACCAGCCGGCGAGGATCATCTTCGGCCGGTGTTCCTTAGCCAGCCGGGCGATCTCGTCCATGTCCACCCGCGAGGTCTCCCGGTCCACCCCGTAGGGCACCACGGTGTAGTGCAACCCAGAGAAGTTGAGCTTCATGCCGTGCGTGAGGTGCCCGCCGTGGTCGAGCTTCATCCCCAGGAATGTGTCGCCCTGGTCCAGCAGCGCGCTGAAGACGATGGCGGTGGCCGAGGCGCCGCTGTGCGGCTGCACGTTGGCGTGCTCGGCCCCGAACAGCTCCTTAGCCCGGTCGATGGCCAGCTGCTCGGCCACGTCGACGTGCTCGCAACCGCCGTAGTACCGCCGGCCCGGGTAGCCCTCCGCGTACTTGTTGGTGAGCACCGAACCCTGGCAGTCCAGCACGGCC
>JBOHFY010000168.1:0-4575 GCA_050699895.1 Pseudonocardiaceae bacterium | reverse complement strand
GTACCGCATCGTGTTGTTCGACCAGCGCAATGCGGGACGCAGCACACCGCACGGGAGTGATCCCGCCGTGGACCTGTCGACGAACACCACGGAACACCTGATCGCCGACATCGAGCTGCTGCGCGAGATCCTCAGCATTGACCGATGGCTGGTGTGGGGCGGTTCGTGGGGGGCCACCCTGGCGCTGGCCTACGCGCAGCGGTATCCCGAGCGGGTCAGCGAGATCGTCCTCGCGTCGGTGACCATGACCCGCCCGGCGGATATCGACTGGCTCTACCACGGCGTCGGCCGCTTTTTTCCCGAGCAGTGGTGCCGCTTCCGCGACGGAGCCCCGCGGGCTGACCGGGACGGTGATCTGGTCGCCGCCTATTACCGACTGCTCCATAACCCGGACCTCGCGGTCCGTGCGAAGGCCGCCCGCGACTGGTGTGACTGGGAGGACGCCGTGGTGTCGTGGGAACCGGGCTACCGGCACAAGTCACGCTACGGCGATCCACATTTTCGGATGGCCTTCGCCAGGATCGTGACCCACTACTTCCATCACCGGGCTTGGCTGCCCGACGGCATCCTGCTGCGTGAGGCACACCGTCTCGCGGGGATCCCCGGCGTCCTGGTGCACGGCCGCCTCGACCTCGGCGGACCACCGCGCACCGCCTGGGAACTCGCGCAGGCGTGGCCAGACGCCCACCTCCACCTCGTCAACACCGGACACGCCGGGGGCAACGACATGACCACCCGATTGATCGAGGCCACGGACCGCTTCGCGCGCGCGTAGCGCGTGGCTCAGTCAACAGTGGCGGCGCCGCTGGTGAGCTCGGTGGGTGCGGGGTCGCTGGTGGCCGGGTCCACCGTGTCGAGTTCGGGATCGGGCTCGTCGCTGACGTCTGGTGTGCCGGGTTTGGTCTCCGCAACGCGGGCGGGCAGCAGCAGGGCGGCGCAGCCACCGAGCAGTGTCGCGGCCAGCACGGCCACCGCGAGCGTCCCGAAGGGGACCTCGACGGGGTCGAACGCCGCCGCGCCGAGCCGCCCGCCGGCCAGCGCGCCGAGCACCGCGCTGCCGAGTGAGACAACCACGGCGGCCACCCCGAGCACCCGCAGCCGCCGAGGCAGGTCGGGCTCAGCGGCGGCGCAACGGCGCCCCACCGCGGCACCGACCAGCAGCGGTACCGCGAGGACGGCAATCCACCAGGACTGCGCGGGGCCCTGGGGCAGCGCGGCGAGCAGGGGCACCGCCGGCACCGGTCCCGCGTGCACCGCGACCGGGCTGACCGACAACGCCCCCACCGCCACGCCGGGCCCGGCCAGCCAGGACAGCCCGGCGAGCACCGCGTTGGGCAGGTACCCGACCGACAGGAGGGTCAATCCGACGATGCTGCCAGCGTCGGCTCCCGACATCTGGGCGACCTCGGGAGCGGAGACCACCAGGGCGATCAGCACTGTGACGAGACCGGCGGTGAGCAGCACCGCCAGGCCCCACAGCCCGGCCATCAGGCCAGGCCGCACCCAGCCGGGTGCCCGGTGTAGCGCCGCGGGCAGCAACCCGCACGGCCGGGCCAGGCCCAGACCCGCGGCGGCCCCGGCGACCAGCGCGCAACCGACGGCGGCCTGCCCTGGGTCAACGGTGACGCTCGTGGGCGTCGCCGCCAGCGCCAGGACCACGCCCAGGACGCTGTGGGTGCCGGCGATCACCCCGGCCACCCACCCGGCGTCGGCGGGCTGGTGGATCCTGGTTCGGGCCGCCACCCCGGCCGCGCCTCGGGCGACCAGCGCGCCCAAGAGCAGAGTGGGCAGCAGCGGCAGGACGCTGAGCGGGGCCCCGTCGATGGTCAGGGGAACGTGATGCGCGGCCAGCCAACCCACCGCGCCAGCCCGAGCCACCCCCGCCAGTGAGCTGTCCGCTCCACCGGCGGCGGCGAGCATCGCGAGCGCGACGACGGCGGCGAGGTAACTGGCGACGGCAGGCAGAAAGGCGGCGCCGATCATCGCACCCCAGCCGGGGCGAGTGCCCTCACCTACTGGGTCCTGGGACACCGACGGCAGCGGCAGGCTCACTACAGTGATTTCATGGTCTCGCGCATCAGCCCCGCGGTGGCACTGGGTGTCGTGCCGACCTGAACGCCGGCCGCCTCCAGGGCGTCCTTCTTGGCCGCGGCGGTGCCGGACGAGCCGGAGACAATGGCGCCGGCATGGCCCATGGTCTTGCCTTCCGGGGCGGTGAAACCGGCGATGTACCCGATGACCGGTTTGGTGATGTTGGCTTTGATGTAGTCGGCGGCGCGCTCCTCGGCGTCCCCGCCAATCTCACCGATCATCACCACCGCCGCCGTGTCAGGGTCGTCCTCAAAGGCCCGCAGGGCATCGATATGCGTGGTGCCGATCACTGGGTCACCACCGATTCCCACGCACGTGGAGAAACCGATGTCGCGCAGCTCGAACATCATCTGGTAGGTCAGGGTACCGGATTTGGACACCAGGCCGATCCGGCCCGGGCCGGTGATATCGGCGGGGATGATTCCCGCGTTCGAGGCACCGGGGCTGATCACCCCCGGGCAGTTCGGGCCGACGATGCGGGTCCGCACCTGGTTGCTCGCCAGCCCGGTGGCGCCGGCATGCGCGCAGAAGGCGGCGGCGTCATGCACCGGGATCCCCTCGGTGATCACCACGGCCAGCCCGATGCCGGCGTCGATCGCCTCGAGCACCGCGGCCTTGGCGAAGCGTGGCGGGACGAAGACCACGCTGACGTCGGCGCCGGTGGCGGCCACCGACTCGGCCACCGAGCCGAACACCGGCAAGGAGACACCGTCGAAGTCGACGCTCTGGCCACCCTTGCCCGGGGTGACCCCGCCGACGACCTGGCTGCCCGCGGCGAGCATCCGCTGGGTGTGCTTGCGGCCCTGCGCGCCGGTCATCCCCTGGACGATGATTCTCGAGTCCTTGGTCAGAAAGATTGCCACTGGTCAGGCCCCCTTGGCGCAGGTCAGTGCGGCGAGCTCGGCGGCCTTGTCCGCCGCGGCGTCCATCGTGTCGACCATCGTGACGAGTGGGTGGGCCGCCTGCGCGAGGATCCGGCGGCCCTCAGTGACGTTGTTGCCATCCAGCCGGACCACCAGCGGTTTGGCTGAGACGAGAGGGGCATCGTCCACAATGCTCAGCGCCCGCACGATGCCGGTAGCCACCTGGTCGCAGGCGGTGATCCCGCCGAAGACGTTGACGAACACCGAGTGCACGTCCGGGTCACTGAGAATGATGTCCAGCCCGTCGGCCATCACTTGCGCGTCCGCGCCACCGCCGATGTCGAGGAAGTTGGCCGGCCGCATCCCCCCGTGCGCCTGGCCCGCGTAGGCCACCACATCGAGCGTGGACATGACCAGGCCCGCGCCGTTGCCGACGATGCCGACCTGCCCGTCGAGCTTGACGTAGTTGAGGTCGCGGGCCTTGGCCCGGGCCTCGAGCGGATCCTGCCCGGCCGAGTCGGCCAGCTCGGCGTGGCCGGGGTGGCGGAATCCGGCGTTGTCGTCGAGGGTGACCTTCCCGTCCAGCGCGATGATCGCCCCCCGCAGGTCACGGACGAGCGGGTTCACCTCCACCAGGGTCGCGTCCTCGGCGACGAAGACATCCCACAGGTTCAGAACAGTGTCGGCCACCGCCTGCGCCACCTCCGCGGGGAAGGCGGCGGCCTGGACAATCTCGGCGGCCTTCGCGGCGTCGACGCCGGACACCGGGTCCACCGGCACCTTGGCCAGCGCCTCCGGTGCCCTCGCCGCGACCTCTTCAATGTCCATCCCGCCCTGCACACTGGCCATCGCGAGGAAGGTGCGGTACGTGCGGTCCAGGACGAACGAGAGGTAGTACTCCTCGACGATGTCGCACGCCGGGGTGACCAGCACGCGGTGCACGGTGTGACCCTTGATGTCCATGCCCAGGATCGCGGCCGCCGCGCGCTGCGCCTGCTCCGGCGTGCCGGCCAACCGCACGCCACCAGCCTTCCCTCGACCGCCGGTCTTCACCTGGGCCTTCACGACGACGGTGCCGCCGAACTCCTCGGCGGCGGCTCGCGCCTGCGCGCTGGTGGTGACGACGCGGCCGGGCAGCACCGGGACGCCGTGGGCGTGGAACAGATCCCTCGCCTGATACTCGTACAGATCCACGCCGTCAACCCTATCCAGCCGCTGCCCGGCAGCGGCCCAGGGCACCGGTGAAAAACGTCACTCCACGACAGCGGCGGCTAGCGCTCCCCGCACCCAGTCGACGATCTCGTGGGTAGTGGCGCCCGGGGTGAAGACCTTGGCCACCCCGAGCGTGGTGAGCGCTGGGATGTCCTGTTCGGGAATGATCCCGCCACCGAAGACCAGCACGTCCGTCGCACCCTTGCTCTGCAGCAGCTCGATGACCCTGGCGAACAGTGTCATGTGCGCGCCGGAGAGCACCGAGAGTCCCACCGCGTCGGCGTCCTCCAGCAGCACGGTCGCCACGATCTGCTCCGGCGTCTGGTGCAGCCCGGTGTAGACGACCTCCATCCCGGCGTCACGCAGGGCACGAGCGACGACCTTGGCGCCGCGGTCGTGCCCGTCGAGC